>DATFMW010000032.1:0-11180 GCA_035266765.1 Gaiellaceae bacterium
CTCGGCTCGATCGGCATCTACGGGTTCATCGTCGGCGGCTGGGCCTCCGAGTCGAAGTACTCGATCCTCGGCGCGATGCGCACGTGCGCGCAGCTCGTCTCCTACGAGGTCTCGCTCGCGCTCAGCGTCCTCGGCGTCGTCATCCTCGGCCGCTCGCTCAACCTGCCGGAGATCGTCCACCGGCAGGGCGAGTTCCTGCCCTTCGTCGCGCCGCAGTTCATCGGGATGCTCGTCTTCTTCTTCGGCGGCATCGCCGAGACGAGCCGCGCCCCGTTCGACCTCCCCGAGGCCGAGCAGGAGCTCGTCGCCGGGTACCACACCGAGTACTCGGGCATGCGCTGGGGCCTCTTCCAGATGGCCGAGTACATCAACCTGATCACGCTCTCCGGCCTGATGGTGACGCTCTTCTTCTCCGGCTGGCACGGCCCCTGGAACCTCGGCCCGCTCTGGTTCCTGCTCAAGCTGATGGGCGTCCTCTTCGTCTTCATCTGGCTGCGCACGACGCTGCCGCGCCTGCGCTACGACCAGCTGATGCGCTTCGGCTGGAAGGTGCTGCTCCCCATCGCGACGATCAACGCGGTCGTGACCGCCGCTCTGGTGGTGGCGTTCAGGTGAGCCTCCCGACCCCGATCACCGGCCCCTGGGCGGCTGCAAAGCGGCGCGACGCGGCGTCCTCGCTCGAGACCGGGAGACTCACATGAGCCCGCAGCCCTTCTCGACCCTCGGCGGGTTCGGCGTCACCTTCAAGCAGATCTTCAAGAAGCCGATCACGCAGCAGTACCCGGAGTTCAAGCGGCCGGTCTACCCGCGCTTTCGCGGCCGGCACCGGCTGCACACCTTCGAGAACGGGCTCGAGAAGTGCGTCGGCTGCTCGCTCTGCGCGGCCGCGTGCCCGTCGGACTGCATCCGCGTCGTCGCGGCCGAGAACACGCCCGACAACCGCGTCTCGGCGGGCGAGCGCTACGCGCGCATCTACGAGATCAACATGAGCCGCTGCATCTTCTGTGGCTACTGCGAGCTCGCGTGCCCGTTCGACGCGATCACGCTCGGCAACGAGTTCGAGATCTCCGAGCACAACCGGGACGACCAGATCTACACGAAGGACATGCTCCTGGCGGCGCCGCAGAAGCAGGTGCCGGTCGCCGACGCGGCTCTCTACGACACGCCCATCCCCTACTACAAGAGCAACGCGTAGTGACCCCCCTGCTCGCAGCAACGGCCGGAGGCGTGCTCATCTGGATCGTCTGGGTCGCCGCCGGCTTCGCCTGCCTCGCCTCGGGAATCGCGGTCGTCTCGTTCGCGAACCCGTTCTACTCGGCGCTCGCGCTGATCGGGAACCTCGGCTCGCTCGCGGTGCTGTACCTGCTGCTCTCGGCGGAGTTCGTCGCGGCGGCGCAGGTGCTCGTCTACGCGGGCGCGGTGATGGTGATGTTCCTGTTCGTGATCGCGTACGTCGGGCCGCGGCTCGAGACGCCGTGGGCGGGCGGGCCGAGCTGGCAGTCGCTCGCCGCCGTGCTCGCCGCCGCGTCGATCTTCGTCGAGATCATCGTCGTGATCGGGCTCAAGGCCGGCGGGCGGCTCTCCCACTCCGACCACGTGGGCGCGACGTTCGGCTCGCCGGGCTGGATCGGGCGGCTCTTCCTCACCGACCATCTGCTCGCCTTCGAGATCACCTCGATCGTGTTGCTGATCGCCGCGGTCGGCGGCGTCATCCTCGGCGCCCACACGCGCCGGCAGGCGCCTCCCGCCGAGAGCCCCGGAGAGGCTGGATGAGCGGCCCCGGCGTCGTCTGGTACCTCGGCATCGCCGCGTTCCTCTTCGGAACGGGGGCGCTCGGCGTGCTCGTGCGCCGCAACGTGCTGATCGTGCTGCTCTCGCTCGAGATCATGCTGAACGGGGGGAACCTCGCCCTGATCGCGTTCTCGCGCCAGGCCGGCAACGGCGACGGTCAGATCTTCGCGCTCTCCGTGATGGCGGTCGCCGCGGCGGAGGTCTGCGTCGGACTCGGCCTCGTCGTCGCGCTCCACCGCCGCCGCCTCGCCCTCGACGTCGACACGCTCTCGGAGCTGCGCGGATGACGAGAGTCGACTCGATGGCCGCAGGCGCCTGGCTCTGCCTGTTCGCCCCGCTCGCCGGAACCGTCCTGATCCTCGCCGGCGGCTCGCGGATCTCGCGCCGTCTCGCCGGCTGGGTCGCGACGTCGAGCGTCGCCGTCGCCTTCGCCGGTGCCGTCTGGGCGTTCGTCGCGCTCCACGGCCAGTCAGGCCACGCGGGCACCGTCTGGACGGCGTGGACGTGGCTCCAGAGCGGCAGTTTCAACGTCGGCATGTCGGTGCTCGTCGACCCGCTCAGCTCGCTGATGATGCTGATCGTCAGCGGCGTCGGCGCCCTGATCGTCCTCTACTCGATCGGCTACATGGACGGCGACGACGAGGAGCGGCGCTACTTCGCGTACATCTCGTTCTTCGTCTTCTCGATGCTGATGCTCGTCGAGGGCGGCAACCTGCTGCTGCTGCTCGTCGGCTGGGGCCTCGTCGGCCTCTCCTCGTACCTGCTGATCGGCTTCTGGCACGAGCGGCCGACCGCGGTCGCGGCCGCGAAGAAGGCGTTCGTCATGAACGCGTTCGGCGACGCGACGCTCGCGCTCGGGCTGTTCGTCCTGATCGCCCACTCCGGTTCGCTCTCCTTCGCCACCTCGTTCGCGACCGCCGGCCAGCTCTCGTCGACGACGGTCAGCCTCGTCGCGCTCGGCCTGCTCGGCGGCGCGGCCGCGAAGTCGGCGCAGATCCCGCTGCACACCTGGCTGCCGGACGCGATGGAGGGCCCGACGCCGGTCAGCGCCCTGATCCACGCGGCGACGATGGTCACCGCCGGTGTGTACCTGATCGCGCGCACGCACCCGATCTTCGAGCAGGCGCGCACGGTCGAGCTGATCGCCGCCGGCGCGGGCGCGCTCACGCTCGTCGTCGCCGGGCTCGTCGCGCTCGTCCAGACCGACATCAAGCGCGTGATCGCGTACTCGACGATGTCGCAGATCGGCTACATGTTCCTCGGCGCGGGCGTCGGCGCCTACTCGGCCGGGATGTTCCACCTGATGACGCACGCGTTCTTCAAGGCGCTGCTCTTCATGGGCGCCGGCGTCGTCATCCACGCGCTCGCCGGCGAGCAGGACATCCGGAAGATGCGCGGGATCGGGAAGCTGATGCCGTTCACGAAGTGGTGCTTCCTCGCCGGGGCGCTCGCGCTCGTCGGCGTGCCCCCGTTCAGCGGCTTCTTCTCGAAGGACTCGATCGTCGCCGCGACGATGAACCTCGGCTGGTACGGCTGGGTCTTCTGGGCCTGCGGCGTCGCGGGAGCGTTCCTGACCGGGCTCTACACGTTCCGGCTCTGGTTCCTCGTCTTCCCCGGCGAACCGAGCGACGAGGTCCGCGAGCACCACCACGCGCACCATGGCGAAGGTGGCAAGGAGGGCCCGTGGACGATGCTGGTGCCGGTCGGGATCCTCGCGGTGCTCGCGACCGTCGGCGGCTGGCTGCAGTGGGCGCCGAAGTGGCACTACCTGACGACGTGGCTCGAGCCGGCGGCGCGGACGCTCGCGATCGCCGAGCCGACGACGCGGCAGGAGTACTTCACCTCGGTCGCGACCGTCGTCGCGGGCCTCGTCGGCATCGCCGTCGCCTGGGCGCTCTACGGCCGGGAGCGCGTCACGATCCCGAGCGTGCCCTCGCTACGCCACGCGCTCGAGCACAAGTTCTATTTCGACGAGCTCTACGACGCGCTCTTCTACCGGCCCGCCTCGGCGATGGCCACCTGGTGGGGCCGCGACTTCGAGGAGCCCGTCGTGCTCGCCACCGGCCCGGAGCTCGGCCAGACCGCGCTCGACATCGGCGGGCTCGTCCGCCGCCTCCAGACCGGCCTCCTGCGCACCTACGTCTTCTTCGTCGCGGCAGGCACCGCCGTGATCGCCCTCGTCTTCCTGCTCACGAAATGACCCCTCGATGACGATCAACTCGGTCACCTCCCTGCTCGTCTGGCTGCCGATCGGCGCGGCGCTCGTCGTCTGGCTGCTGCCGCTCTCGCGCTACGCGACCGGGAGCCTCGCCGTGCTCGTCTCGCTCGTCGAGGTCGGCTTCTGGATCGAGCAGGCGGCGCGCTTCGACTTCGGGCACAGCGGGCTCCAGTTCGCCCAGCGCGGCTCCTGGTTCAGCGACCTGCACGTCTCCTACCACGTCGGCGAGTACGCGTTCTCGCTCTGGCTCGTCGGGCTCACCGTCGTCGCAATGGCGGCCGCGATCGGCTACGGCTTCTGGGTCGGGCGCGACCGGTCGCGCGCCTACTTCGGGCTGATGCTCCTGCTCACCGGCGCGACCGTCGGCGTCTTCGTGTCGCAGGACCTGCTGCTCTTCTACGCCTTCTTCGAGGCGATGCTGATCCCGCTCTACATCCTGATCGGCGTCTGGGGCGGCGCGGGGCGGCTCGGCGCGACGGTGAAGTTCCTCATCTACACGATGACGGGCTCGCTGCTGATGCTCGCCGCGATCATCGTCTACGGGCTCCAGGCCGGCACGTTCGACCTCGTCGACGGGCCGACGAGCGCGAGCCGCTGGCTCTTCCTCGGCTTCATGTTCGCGTTCGTGATCAAGGCGCCGCTCTTCCCGTTCCACGGCTGGCTGCCCGACGCCTACCGCGAGGCGCCGCCCGAGGTGAGCGCCGTGCTCTCGGGCGTGATCGCGAAGGCGGGGCTCTACGGGATGCTGCGGATCGTCCTGCCGAAGTTCCCCGACCCGTCGAGCTACTACCGGACGGCGATTCTCGCACTCGCGGCCGCCTCGCTCGTGTACGGGTCGCTGCTCGCGTTCCGCTCGCCCGACTTCCGCGGCGTCGTCGCGTACTCGTCGCTCGCCCAGTCGGGGCTGATCGCGCTCGGGCTCTTCTCCGGCACGAACCTCGGCCTCGACGGCGCCGTGCTGCAGATGGTCGCGCACGGGCTCGTCTCCGTCTCGCTCTTCCTGATCGCAGGCGCGGTCGAGCGGCGGACGACGACCGGCGAGCTCGCGCTGCTCGGCGGGATGGCGCGCGGACGACCCGCCCTCGCCACGCTCCTGATGGTCGTCGGCGTGATCTCGCTCGCGGTGCCCGGGTCGGCGTCGTTCGCGGGCGAATTCCTCGTCCTCGCGGGCGCGTTCCAGCGCGCCTGGTGGTGGGCGGCGATCGGCGCCGGCGCGATCGTGCTCGCCGCGATGTACATGCTGCGGCTGATCTCCGCGGTGCTGCACGAAGCGCGCGGCTCGGTCGTCACCGACGACGCGCTCGACCTGCGCGCCGGCGAGCTCGCGCTCGTCGTGCCGCTCGCCGCCGTGCTGCTCGCGCTGTCGGCCTTCCCGGCCGGGATCAGCCACCACTCGTTCGCCGGCGACCAGCCGACGAGCGCCGTCCAGGGGCAGTTCCGATGATCGCGACGCCGCACGTCGACTGGTTCGCGATCTCGACGATCCTGGTCCTGCTCGGCGCCTCCGGGATCGCGCTGCTCGGCGCGGTGCTCGTGCCGCGCGCGCTCCGGCGCCCGTTCGCCGCCGCCGTTGCCGCGGCCGGGTTCGCGGGCGGCATCGTCACCTCGGTCTGGCTCTACGTGGACAGCGTCGACGGGCACCGGGTGATCGCGAACGGCTTCTACCGCGACCGCTGGACCGCGCTCGCGCAGGTGATCCTGTGCAGCGTCGGCTTCGCGACGACGCTCATCTCGGTGGAGCACGTGCCCGGCTGGGGCCGCAACGCCGACCGCTCCCGGCGCGACGACCACGTGGCCGAGTACTTCTCGCTCCTGCTCGCGTGCGCCGCGGGCATGACGTTCTTCGTCGGTGCGGCGAACCTGATGACGCTCTTTCTCTCGCTCGAGTGGTTCTCGATCGCGCTCTACGTGCTGTGCGCGATCGACTACGACCTCGAGGGCTCGCTCGAGGCCGGGCTGAAGTACCTCGTGGTCGGCTCGTTCGGGTCGGCGGCGCTCCTCTTCGGCTCCGCGCTCGTGTACGGCGCGACCGGCAGCATCGGGTTCCCCGAGATCGCGAACGCCGTCGGCGGGCAGGGGCTCTCCGGCGACCTGATGCTCGTGCTCGGGCTCGCGCTGATCGTCGCCGGGCTCGCGTTCAAGTCCTCGGCGGCGCCGTTCCACATGTGGACGCCCGACGTCTACGAGGGCGCGCCGACGCCGGTAACGGCATTCATGTCGGCCGCGACGAAGGTGGCTGCGCTGGTGCTCGCGCTGCGCGTGCTCGAGACCTCGTTCGGGCAGGAGTCGCACCTGTGGACGTGGGCGTTCGCCGGGATCGCGGTCGCCTCGCTCGCGATCGGGAACCTCGCCGCGCTCGTCCAGCGGAACGTGAAGCGGATCCTCGCGTACTCGTCGGTCTCGCACGCGGGCTTCCTGCTGATCGGGCTCAGCGCCGGCACCGCGCTCGGCGGACGGGCGGTCATGTTCTACCTGATCCCGTACTCGGCGATGGCGTTCGGATCGTTCGCCGTCGTCGCCGCCCGCGAGCGGGAGCTCGGCGAGGCGGTGACGCTCGAGAACCTCGCCGGCTTCGGCTGGGAGCGGCCGTTCCTCGGCGTCGCGATGTGGTTCTTCCTCTTCGGCTTCGCCGGGCTGCCGCTCGGCGGCGGCTTCATCGGCAAGTTCTACGTCCTCGCCGCCGCCTACGACCACGGCTGGGCCTGGCTCGTGATCGTCGGGGTCCTCGCGACGCTCGTCAGCCTCTATTACTACCTCGGGATCGTGCGCGCGATGTACATGCGCCCCTCCGCGGAGCGTGGGCTGCAGACGCCTGCGGTCGCCGGCGGCTCGCCGCCGCGCGAGGCGCTCCTGCACGTCGCGGTCGGGCTCGCGCTCGCCGTCTCGGTCGGCTCGCTCTTCGCCGTCCAGCCGCTGATCGACCTCGCGCGGCACGCGGCCCTCTCGCTGCCCTTCTGACGACCTGCACGAGCCCGGCGCAGACCCAGGCGCTCGCGAGGCTGCGCGCCGACGTGACCGCACTCCGTCATGCCGCCGCACTCCCGGCACCCGAACCGCTCCGGGGAAACGCAGCCGTCAACCGGGCCACCGACCGCTTCCTTCACGACGTGGAGACCTCGCCGGTCGACCCGCTGATCCGCAACCGGATGATCGACCACGCCGCCGCCGCCCTCGTCGGCTCGTGCCGCCAGTGCTTCCAGGCGCTCGAGGCCCAACGGCCGATTCCGGAGGTCATGCACGCGCACCAGGGCACGGCCTGCACCACCAAGTGACAGTCTGTTACTAGGGCGTCGGCGTCATGCGCACGGCCGCCCGGTGCGCGTGAGAGCGCGTCCCCGAGCTCGGCAGCCGCACGGGCTCGAGCACCCAGACGAGCGCGGGGAGCGCATACGCGATCAGCGCCGCGACGAGCGCGTACGCGACGAGTGGCGGAACGGCGGCCCCGTGCGGCGCGCCCGCGCGTACCGCGGAGCCGAGCACGATCAGGGTCAGCGCGAGCCCGCTCGTGACCGCCCGCAGGAGCGCCCGCTTGCCCTCGAGCACGTCGCTGATCGAGACGAACGCCGCCGCCGCGGCGGCGGGCACGGCCAGGAGGCCGAGGTACAGGGAGAGGTGCTGGAGGCTCGCCACTCCGGCGAGGAACGCGCAGAGCGTGAGCGAAAGCGGCAGCAGCCGGGATCCCATCGTGAACTAGCTTCGACCCCGGACCGGACGGTCCTTCCCGCCGCGCACACTGCATCTGCTCGGTTACGCTCGCGCCGTTACGCGCCCGAAAGGAGACCGATGGCCGACACGACCCTCACCTGGCTCGGACACTCGTGCTTCCGCCTGGACACGCCCGGCGGCAAGCGCATCTACGTCGACCCGTTCCTGCACGGGAACCCGACCTGCCCGGAGGCCGAGCAGGAGCCCGAGCGGGTCGACATCGTCGCCCTCACGCACGGGCACGTCGACCATGTCGGCGACACCGTCGCGCTCGCGCAGAAGCACGGCTGCACGGTCGTCGCGCAGGTCGAGCTCGCAGGCTGGATCGGGAGCCAGGGTGTCGACGGCAGCCAGCTCCGCGACCCGAACAAGGGCGGCACGGTCGCCGTCGACAACGTCAAGTTCACGCTCACGAACGCGTTCCATTCGAGCTCCGCTCCGGACGGCTCGTACGCCGGACAGCCGTGCGGGATCGTCGTCGAGGTCGAGAACGGGACGAAGCTCTACTTCGCCGGCGACACATGCGTCTTCGGCGACATGCAGCTGATCGGGCGCATCTATGCACCCGACATCGCGGTCCTGCCGATCGGCGACCACTACACGATGGGCCCGCGCGAGGCGGCCGTCGCGCTCGAGCTGCTCGGCGTGAAGCACTGCGTCCCGTGCCACTGGGGCACGTTCCCGCCGCTCGTCGGCCGGCCGGCGCAGCTCGCCGAGCTCGCCCCGGACGTGCGCGTGGAGCAGATCGAGCCGGGCGGATCGGTGGCGGTGTGAGGGAGCGCTGGTGGGGAGCGAGCGGCCGGCGAGTACCGGAGCTCGCAGTGGAGGGCGACGAGGCGGTGCCGGTCGAGGAGGCACTCGTCCTCGACCGCGCCGACGACCTCGAGCGGCTCGGCGAGGCCTTCGGCGCGGGCACGCCGGTCGTCGTCCGGGCCTCCTCGCCGGCGCAGATCAAGGCCGCGCTCGCGCGGCCGGAGGTGGCGGCGGTACTCATCCCTGCCGACCGGCCCGAGCTGCTCGACGTCGATCTCACGGAGCTGACGTATGGCTAGACGCGCACCGATCGTCGCCACGTACTCGATTGCCGCGTGCGATCTGGAGGCGAAGCAGTGGGGCGTCGCCGTGCAGTCGAAGTTCCTCGCGGTCGGCTCGGTCGTCCCGTGGGCGGAGCCGGGCGCGGGGGCGGTCGCGACCCAGGCGTACGCGAACCCGCGCTACGGGTCGGACGGGCTCTCCCTGCTCCGGCAGGGGCTCGCGGCCGACGAGGTCGTGGAGCGGCTCGTGGCGACCGACGACGACCGCGCCCAGCGCCAGGTCGGCGTCGTCGACGCGAAGGGGCAGAGTGCGAGCTACACCGGCGAGGCCTGCAACGACTGGGCCGGCCACCGGAACGGCCGCTGCTACGCGGCGCAGGGCAACATCCTCGTCGGCGCGGAGACGGTCGACGCGCTCGCCGTCACGTTCGAGGAGAACGCGCAGCTGCCGCTCGCGCCGCGGCTGCTCGAGTGTCTAGCCGCGGCGCAGGCGGCGGGCGGCGACCGGCGTGGCCAGCAGTCGGCGGCGATCCTCATCGTCGAGCGCGACGCGGGCTACGGTCACCTCTCCGACCTCGTCGTCGACCTGCGCGTCGACGATCACGAGCGCCCGGTCGCCGAGCTTCGCCGCCTCTACGAGGCGCACCAGCTCCTGTTCGGCGTCACGCCTGCGGAGGACTGGCTCGACGTGGACGAGCCGCTCGCCGCGGAGCTGCGCGACCGGCTCGGGCGGCTCGGCTATGCCGGCGAGCTGTCGAGCGCGCTCGACCGGTGGGCCGGCGTCGCGAACCTCGAGGAGCGCGTCGCGGGTGCCGAGCGCCTCGACCCGATCGTGCTCGAGGCGCTCCGGGAGATCTCGTCCTGATCCTCCGGGACGAGCCGCCGTCACACGTCTCCCCGGGACATGTCCGGTAACTGATACCGGACATGTCCGAAAGCGCCATGGCCCCGCGGCGATGACCGCTCCCGGAGCCGACTCGCCAGAGGGACACACGTCCACAAGGGCCATGTCCGGTACCTGATACCGGACGTGGCTCGAGGCGACATGTCCTCAGGAGTCGCCGGGGAGGCGGGCGCCCGCGGCCAGGTCGCGCAGCGCCGGCACCGGATCGGACTCCGGGCGCGCGACGAGGAGCACGGCGCCGTGCCCGGGCTCGCGGACGAGGGCGTCGACGAGGAGCTGGAAGCCGACGGCGAGCGCGAACGCCTTGTGCGCCTGCTCGCCGCCGAACGGGACGAGCTGCTCCTCGGTCGCGAGACCCGCGACGACGTCGCCCCATGTGACCGCGCCCATCGAGACGTCCGCGACCACCGGCGCGCCGCCGGAGCTCGGGATCCCGAGCGCGAGCGGGTTCGTGCCCGTCAGCTTCGGCCCGCCTGCCGGGGGCCCGAGCCGTCGCGGCGAGGTCGCCGTGAGCACGGCGACGAGACCGCCTTCGGCGAGGCGGCGCACGTGATGGCCGAGCATCCCCGTCGGAAACGTCCGCTCGCACACGACGAGCCGCGCCCCCTGCGGCGGCCGCGCGAGCTGCTCCGAGACGACGCGTCCCAGCACGAGATAGCCGACGGCGCCGCCGCCGTCCCAGCGCTCGAGCCCCTCGCCCCCTGCCACGCACCGCGGCTCCGCGGCCGGGTCGAATCCCTCGAGTCCCTCGAGCCACGGGATGCGCGCGTGGCCGTGGCTCGGCTTGCCGCGCCGCTCCGCGTCGTCGAAGTGCGCCCACAGCGCCGCCGCGTCCGCCTCGGCGAAGCCGAGCGCACGGAGCCGGGCGAGACCCTCCTCAGCGTCCATGCCGCCTCGACGCGAGCACCGCCGCCGCGCCCAGAAGAACCGGCAGCCCGAGGAGCACGGGCGCCACCCGGCGGCGAGCATGCGGATACGCGCGATCGCCGAACTCGAGCACGGGCCAGCCGCGCGCCGCCGCGATCCGCCGCAGCTCGCGGTCCGGATTGACGGCGACCGGATGCCCGACCGCCTCGAGGAACGGCAGATCGGTGTGGCTGTCGGAGTACGCCGTGCACTCGGCGAGCGCGAAGCCCTCCCGTTCGGCCACCTCGCCGATACATGCGGCCTTCGCCTCCGCGTGCAGCGCGCGCAGCGCCTTGCCGGTGTAGGCGCCGTCGCGCACCTCGCAGACCGTGCCGAGCCCGCCGTCGAAGCCGAGGTCGTCGGCGATCGCCTGGACGATCTCCTGGAGCGTCGCAGAGACGATGTAGACCCGGTCGCCGCGACTCCGGTGCTGCTCGACGAGGTGGAGCGGCTCCGCGTAGACGAGCGGCCGCAGCACCGGCTCGAGCGCGTCGCCGACGAGGCTCTGCAGCTCCTCGGGCGTGAAGCCCTCGAGCACGCGCAGCCCGTCCTCGGCCATGCGGCGGACCGACTCGTGGCCCGCCCCGCGCGCGACGAACAGGAGTTGCCACGCGGCCGCTTT
>DATFMW010000033.1:0-5449 GCA_035266765.1 Gaiellaceae bacterium
CGACGAGGAACACGAGCGCTCCCGCGACGACGCCGACGACGCCGCCCCAGAGCGCGCTCGTCGCGCTGAAGACGACGGCCCCGAGCGCTGCGTGCATGAGGCCGAAGGCCGCGAGCCGCGTGAACGAGAGCAGGTTCGAGCCGATCCTGACGACCGCGTCGACCAGCTCGACTGCCGCCTCGGTGACACCGGCGCCGCCGCCGCCCGCACGGGCGAGGAACCCGATCGCGAGCAGGACGGCCGCCGCGATCGCGACTGCCCCGCCGACCCAGAGCGCGACCCGCTCTCCCGCGTACCAGCCGAGCCCGCCGACCACGCCGCCGACGAGGATGCCGAGCCCCGCGACTCCCGTCTGGGAGACGAGGGCCGCGCCGGCTCCGGCCTCACGCCAGCGGTTGACGATCCCGTACACGTGACCGACGAGCAGGAGGGCGGCTCCGACCGCGAGCGCGACGACGAGCAACGGCACCGGCCGGTCGATCGGATCGATCCAGAGGCGCGGGACGAGTCCGGTCGGGCCGAACGCCTCGCCGTAGAGGAGACCGAAGACGGCGGCGACGAGCCCCGCGGCGACCGGGAGCGGCCAGACGTGGCGGAACGGCGCGAGGAACGCGCGGCGCGTCCTCCGCAGGACGAGTCCGAGCGCGGCCAGCACGAGTCCGTGCCCGACGTCGCCGAACATCATCCCGAACATCAGGAGGAACGAGACGGCGGCGAAGGGCGTCGGGTCGACGTCGGCGTAGGGCGTGACCCCGTAGGTCGTCACCAGCGGCCGGAACGGGCGCTGGACCCGCGTCGGGCGGTAGAGCGTGGGTGGGTCGGCCCAGGGAGGCCGGGGCAGCTCGACCGCCTCGGCCCCCACCTGCTCGAGCTGCTCCTGCAGCAGGGGCAGCGTCTCGCTCGGCGTCCAGGCGACGAGCGCGGCGAAGCTGCCGTGCGTGCGCGCCAGACCGGCCCGGCGGCGCAGCTCGACCTCGCCCGCGAGCAGGTCGCGCTCCCGGCGCTCCTCGAGCCGCCCGAGGTCGGGCGCGGCGGCCGACAGGCGCGGCGTGGCCCGCCCACGCGGCGGGGCAGCCTGCTCGAGGCGTCGCAGCGCCTCCGTCTCCTCGCCCTCGGCGGCCGGCAGGGAGCCGACGAGCTCCACGGTTCCCGCCTCTGCGATCGCCGCCAGCGTGGCTCGCAGCCGCGCCGCCGGCGCCACGACCGCGATCCGGCTCATCCGGAGGGGCAGCGCGAGCTCAAAGGAGGGCATCGACGACCTCCCGTGCCCGCTCGCTCGCCACCGCAGCCGCTGCGAGCGCCGCGGCCACCCGCGTCGCGTCGAGCGCGAGGAGGGCCACGGAGCCGATCACGACCGCCCGCCCCTCGCGCGAGGTGCGTGCGAGCACCTCCGCGTCGCTGCCGACGCGCCGCCACCAGGCGGCCTCGAGCTCCCACGGCTGCACGACGTCTTCGGCACCGGCGAGGACCCAGCCGGCGCGAGGAGGAAGGCTCCGGCGGAGGTCGCCGAGGGTTTCCGCGTGCCGCCACTCGTCGCCGAGGCCGCGCAGCGCCGTCGAGCGGACATCCCGGAGCGTGCGGCTGCCGGTGACGACACCGCGGGCGGCGACCAGCGCGAGCGCTCCTCCGACCCAGGCGCGCGCTTCGGGCACCCGGGCCTCGATCCGGCGCGCCCAGGCGAGCCGCAGGCCGAGATGGATGGCCGCCTCGTCGTCACCGCCCGGATCGGCCCAGACCGACGCCCGCAGCGCGTCGCGCAGCTCCGCCGGGCTCGCGGCACCGGCGGCCCGGGGCCAGGCGGAGGCGAGCGCGCCGAGCTCGTAGGCGGGCAGGAGCGGGCTGCCGCGGAGATACGCGAGCCGGTCCTCGACGTTGACGAGCTCGAACCAGGCGCCGAGCGAGCGGACGAGCTCGGAGCTCCCGCGCGGAAGCCAGCCCAGCAGGAGCCGGAGCTCGAGCAGGAGCACCGACGCGACCGCGCGCTGGGCGTCCTCGAGCGTCGGAGACGCCGTCGCCGCACCTGCGTACGCCGTGCCGGCAAGACGAGCGAGGCCGTCCTCGAGATCCCCCGCTCGCGCCACCGAGCGGGCGTCGCCCGCGCCGATGCGCCGCTGCAGCAGCAGACGGGCCCGCGTGCTTCCCGCCACCCAGCCGGCGCTCACCGCGGCGACGCCTCGACACAGCGGACGACCTCGGCGACGAGCGGGCCGATGCGCGTGCCGCCGACCCGCCCGATCTCCGCCGCCTCCTCTCGCGCGCGGGCCTCGATGGCGCGCAGCTCTGCTCCGGCGGCTCGTCGACCCGCCTTGATCGCCTCGGCCCGCTCCGCTTCCGCCTGCGCCCCCGCGTCGGCGAGGAGGTGCTCGATCTCGGCCTGGGTCTCGGACGCGATGACGGCGGCCCGGCGCAGAGCCGCCTCGCGGATGCGGTCGGCTTCCGCCTCGATCAGATCGAGGGCGTGGAAGACGGGCGCGAGCTCGGCGGCCAGATCGTCGCTGACCGCGGCCGGCACGCCGGCGCTCCGGCGGAAGCGGTCGAGAATGGCCCGGAGGTACCCGGCCCCGTGCCGTTCGCCGTAGGCGGGGGCGTCAGCCATCGCCCTGGTGACCTATCCCGCCCGCGGAGCGACCCATCCGGGCCGTCGCCCAGCCGTGCCGCGGGTTTTCCTCCCCTGCCCTCCCGCAGGCCGCGCTGGGCGCGACTCACTCGGGTCGTGGCGAAGTCAGGCGACGCCGGGCGGAGCGAGTCAGGACTGGGAGAGGCGCCGCAGCAGCGGCACCGCGTCGATCAGCGTCTGCTGCTCGGCCGGGGTCAGCTCGGCGGCGATCGTCTCGGCGAGCCAGCCTTCGCGACGCCTGCGCTCCTCGCCGAGCCGCTCGCGGCCGCGGGCGGTGAGCTCGATCAGGACCTGGCGGCGGTCGGCCGGGTCGGAGCGACGCGCGATCAGCCCGCTTGCCTCGAGGTCGCCGAGGGTCTGCGCCATCGACTGCGGGCGGACGCGCTCGGCCGCGGCGAGCCCGCTCGTCGTCTGAGGCCCTTCGCGATCGAGGCGGCTCAGAACGGTCGCCTGCGCGATCGGGAAGGCGTACTCGCTGCGCAGCCGCCGCACGAGCTGGCCGAGCACGATCCGCAGCTCGCTCGCGGAGTCGGCGATCTCCCTCGGTCTCGGCACCCACGCATTCTACGCACAGGTAACCTGCGCAGGTTGCCTGTCGATCGGGATCGGTACAAGTGGATTGCGCTGTCGAACACGACGCTCGGCGTCCTGCTGGCGACGATCGACGGCTCGATCGTGCTGATCGCGATGCCGGACATCTTCCGCGGCGTCCGGCTCGACCCCCTTCAGCCCGGCAACAGCTTCTACCTGCTCTGGATGATCCTCGGCTTCCTCGTCGTCTCGAGCGTGCTCGTGGTCAGCCTCGGCCGGCTCGGCGACCTCTACGGGCGCGTGCGGATGTACAACCTCGGCTTCGTCGTCTACACGCTCGCGTCGCTGCTGCTGACGATCGACTGGCTGCACGGTCGCGCCGGCGCCGACTGGCTGATCGGCTTCCGCATCCTGCAGGGGATCGGTGCCGCGTTCCTGATCGCGAACTCGGTCGCGATCCTCACCGACGCCTTCCCCGCGAACCAGCGCGGACTCGCGCTCGGGATCAACAACGTGGTCGGGATCAGCGGCATGTTCATCGGGCTCGTGCTCGGCGGCGTGCTCGCCCCGATCTCCTGGCGGCTGATCTTCCTCGTCTCGGTTCCGTTCGGCCTCGCCGGCACGGTCTGGTCGGTCAGGAGCCTGCGCGAGATCGGCGTCCGCAGCCGCGCGCCGATCGACTGGGCCGGCAACCTCACGTTCGCCGCCGGGCTCGTCCTCGTGATGATCGCGATCACGTACGGCATCCGTCCCTACCGCGGCCAGGCGATGGGCTGGCAGTCGCCGTTCGTCGACGCCTGCCTCGCGGCCGGGGTCGCGCTCCTTGTCTGCTTCGCCGTCGTCGAGACCCGGATCGCGGCGCCGATGTTCCGGCTCGGGCTGTTCCGGATCCGCGCGTTCACGTTCGGGGTGCTCTCGAGCTTCCTGTCCGCGATCGCCCGCGGCGGCCTCATGTTCATGCTGATCATCTGGCTCCAGGGCATCTGGCTGCCCGAGCACGGCTACGACTTCGCCGCCACCCCGCTCTGGGCGGGGATCCGGATGCTGCCGCTCACGGTCGGCTTCCTGCTCGCCGGCCCGCTCTCCGGCATCCTCTCCGACCGCTACGGCTCGCGGCCGTTCGCGACCGGCGGCATGCTCGCCTCCGCGGTCGCGTTCGCCCTGCTCGCGCTGCTGCCGGTCGACTTCTCGTACCCGCTCTTCGCCGGCGTGCTCCTGCTGATGGGGCTCGCGATGGGCGCGTTCGCGTCGCCGAACCGCGCCGGCGTCATGAACAGCCTCCCGGCCGAGCACCGCGGCGCCGGCGGCGGCATGAACCAGACCTTCCAGAACTCCGCCCAGGTGCTCTCGATCGGGATCTTCTTCACGCTGATGATCCTCGGCCTCTCCTCGACGCTGCCGCACGCGCTCGCGACCGGCCTGACCGCGAACGGCGTGCCTGCGGCGACCGCGACGAAGGTCGCGCACCTGCCGCCGGTCTCCGTGCTCTTCGCCGCGTTCCTCGGCTACAACCCGGCGAAGGAGCTGATCGGCCCGCACGTCCTCGCCCACATCCCGACCCACGACGCCGCCACGATCAGCGGCCGCGGCTTCTTCCCCCACCTGATCGCCGCACCGTTTCGCACCGGCCTGCGCGAAGCGTTCGCGTTCGCGATCGCCGCGTGCCTCGTCGCGGCGGTCGCATCGTGGTCGCGCGGCGGCCGCACCGTCGCCGTCGAGGTACAGGCGACGGAGACCGGAGCCGGGCAGACCGAGGCCGCCTGACCGACGCGCGCGGAGCCGGCGTCAGTCCGCCTCGAGGCCCGCGAGCCGCTCCCAGCGCTCGTCCACGTGCGCCTGGATCGCGTCGATCTCCTCGGACGACAGGTGGCCGAACCGCCCCTGCGTCTCGAGGAACTCGCGCACCGGCCGCGGGTGCTTGGGCCGGAATGTGACCGTCCACGCGCCGTGGTCGCAGGCGCAGAGCGGGAAGTAGTGCGACTCGACGGCGAGCCGCGCTACCTCGGTCGACTGAGCCGTCGGGTACCGCCACCCGGGCGGGCAACCTCCGAGGACGTGGAGGAAACGGAAGCCGCGCACCTCGGCGGCCCGCGCCACCTTCGCCCGGAAGTCGCGCAGCATCGGCACCGAGCCCGCCGCGAGCGTCGCGACGTAGGGGATCCCGTGCGCCGCCATGATCCGGGAGATGTCCTTCTTCTGGCCAACCCGCGGAGCGCGCGCCGGCGTCGTCGTCGTCCAGGCGCCCTCCGGGGTGGCGCCGGATTTCTGGACGCCGGTGTTCATGTACGCCTCGTTGTCGTT
>DATFMW010000034.1:0-3623 GCA_035266765.1 Gaiellaceae bacterium
GGTCGAGCGCCTGGTCGAAGGTCATGGCGCCGCCGCCGGAGCGCGTGATCAGCAGGTCGCCGTCGAAGCCGAGCCCGTCGAGGCCGCCGCGGAGGCGGTCGAGGTAGGGCCCCATCCGGCGCCGGACGAACGCGTCGACGACGGTCGTCGACGTCCGCTCGTACTCGCGGTACTCGCCCGAGACGCGGTGGGAGAGCGACACGTGCCCGGTGAAGCCGAGCCGCCGCAGCTCTTGCTCGGCGGCGAGCTCGTGCTCGGGGTTCGCGTACGCGTTGATGAACGCGACCGCGACCGCGTCGACCTCCTCTGCCGCGAAGATCGCGATCGCGTCGGCGATCCCGGCGAGGTCGAGCGGGCGCACGACCGTCCCGTCCGCGGCGATCCGCCCGCCGATCGGGACGCGGCGGCGGCGCGGCACGAGTGGCGGCGGCGGCGCCCAGAAGAGGTCGTACGGGTTGTCGCGGTCACCGCGCCGGACCTCGAGGACGTCGCGGAAGCCCTCGCTGCAGATCAGGCCGACGGTCGCGCCGCGACGCTCGAGCAGTGCGTTCAGGCCGACGGTCGTGCCATGGAGGAAGAGCCGTGCCGCACCGATCTCGTCGGGGCGCAGCGTTACCGCCACGGCGTCGAGCACGCCCTCCTCCGGCGCCGAGGCCGAGGTCGGCTCCTTGCCGACGCGCAGCGCGCCGCTCTCCTCGTCGTGCCAGACGAGATCCGTGAACGTTCCCCCCACGTCGACGCCGATCAGCCGCTCCACGGCTTGCGACAGTACGTGGGCGCCCGCGGAAGCGCCATGTCTGCTGCGAACAGGAATTGCACGATCTCTGTCGTCTCGTCACAATCGCCATGTGGACGGGGCGGAGATCGACGAGGTCGTCCGCCGCTGCGGCGCCACGCTCCTCGCCGGGCGGTTGCGCTCGGCGGCCGGCGTCGTCCTGCTCGAGTCGACCGACGAGATCGGCGACGCTGCGGCCGGCTGCCTCGCCGTGCTGACGCGGCGGGCGTCGGCCGAGGTGGCCGGCTACCGGCTGGATGTCGCGCTCCGCCGCGCGACCGACGCGGGCGCGGTCGCCGTCGCGGTCTACGGGCTGCGGGAGCTGGATGCCGCCTCGGCCGCGATCGCGCTGCGCGGCGGCGTGGCCGTGTACGGCCTCGCCGACGACGTCGACGCGGTGGCGCTCGCCGTCGAGGTCGACCGCGAGTTGCGGCCCGGAGCGGCGTCTGCGTTCGACGACGTCGTGCGGGCGCACGTCGCGATCGAGCGGGCCGCCGCCGACGGCGTGCCGGCGATCCTCGAGGCGGCGGCGGACGCGACCGCGACGCGGTACCGGGTGTGGCCGTCCTCGCTCCACGCCGGCGGCGAGGAGCCGCATGTCAGCAGCGACCGGCGCGGCATGGTCGAGTCGATCGTGGCGGCGCTCGCCGAGCGGTCGATCGCGCGTGCGCAGGCGCGGTCGCGCCGTGCGGACGAGCTCGCCTTCCAGACGCGCTCGCAGCTCCTGCTCGACCTGCTCGGCGCGTCGAGCGACCGCGCGGACGCCGTCGCCGATCGCGCGTCGCGGCTCGGGATCGAGGGCGGCTGGTCGCAGGTCGTCCGCGTCGACGTGCCGGAGCAGCCGGACGATCCTCTGGCGAGGCACGAGCTGTTGCAGGCGCTGTTGCGGGCGGCGCGGGGGCAGCTCGAGCGCGAGCGCTGGCTCGCCGCCGGCAGCGAGGGCGGGCTCGTCCTCGCCCATCTCTCGCGGGAGGCGCCCGAGTCGCTTCGCCGCGAGGTCGAGGTGCTGCTCGCGGAGCTGGGGCGCGCCGCCGGATCGAACCTGCGCGCCGGGATCGGCGGCGCCCGCCGGGGGCTTGCGAGCGTGCGGGCGAGCTACGTCGAGGCGCGGAGCGCGCTCGCCGCGAGCGGCCCCGATCGCAGCGTCGTCGTCTTCGACGCCGCCGGCGTCCGCCGCATCCTCGTCGACTGGCTCGCGACGGAGCGGGCGGAGACGTCGATGCGCGAGCTCCTCGGCGGTCTCGATGACCTCGGGGAGGCGCGGGCGCGCGAGCTCGTGCGGACGCTGAAGATCTACCTCGACGAGCAGGGCTCGCCGGCTCGGGCCGCCCGCCGGCTCCATCTGCATCCGAATGCGGTGCGCTACCGGATCCGCCAGCTCGAAGCCGCGCTCGACTGCGACCTCGGCGACCCCGACCAGCGGCTCGCCCTCCACATCGCCGCCTGCGCGACGCTCGAGCTCGACCAGGTCAACTAGCGCTCGGCGATCCGCCGTCGCGCTGCCCCCTCCGCGGGATTGTCGACTCCGGGATTGGCGACTATGGTGGGGACGGTCGTAGGTCGGGGAGCTCTCGGGGAGGCCACGTGATGCATCGTTGGAGCCGTCTTGCCGTTGTCATCCTGGGGTTGGCGCTGCTGGTGCCGGCGGCGCAGGGGGCGAACGGACACGCGAGCTCCCGGGCCGTCTGTCCGAGCCCGCCCGCCGGGTACGTGCACTGTCACGTGCTCGTGACGACCGACGCGCGCGGGAATCCGCTTGCGAGCACGGCTCCGACCGGGCTCGGGCCGGCGACCATCCAGTCGGTGTACGGCTTCCCGACCGGTGCGGCGGCCGGCGGGGGACAGACGATCGCGATCGTCGACGCCTACGACGACCCGAACGCCGAGAGCGACCTCGGCGTCTTCAGCTCGCACTACGGGCTGCCGGACTGCACGACCGCGAACGGCTGCTTCACGAAGGTCGACCAGACCGGCGGGACGAGGTATCCGAAGTCGAACTCGGGCTGGGCGCTCGAGATCTCGCTCGACGTCCAGTGGGCGCACGCGATCGCCCCCGGCGCGGCGATCCTGCTCGTCGAGGCGAGCTCGGCCAGCTTCTCGAACCTGCTCGCCGCCGAGGACTACGCCGCCGCGCACGCGGACTACGTCTCGAACAGCTGGGGCGGCTCCGAGTCGAGCGGTGAGACCGGGTACGACTCGCACTTCTCACACGCCGGCGTCAGCTTCTTCGTCTCCGCCGGCGACGCGGGTCTGCCGGCCGAGTACCCGTCCGCCTCGCCGGACGTGATCTCGGTCGGCGGCACGACGCTGAACTTCTCGGGCGGGACGTTCGTGTCCGAGACGGGCTGGTCGAGCGGCGGCGGCGGCTGCAGCGCCTACGAGATCGCCAACCCGGCTCAGGCCGCGTTCCCGGGTGTCGGGCAGGCCGGCTGCGGGACGGCGCGGGCAACGCCCGACGTCTCGCTCGACGCCGACCCGGCCTCGGGCGTGTCGGTGTACGACTCCGTCCGCTATCAGGGGCAGAAGGGCTGGTTTACCGTCGGCGGCACGAGTGCGTCCTCGCCGATGTGGGCGGCGGCCTCGGCCGACACCGGTGGCTCCGTGAACGCCGGGACGGTGTACGGGAGCACGATCACGTTCCGTGACATCACGAGCGGCAACAACGGGGCTCCCTGCCTCGTCGGCTACGACCTCTGCACCGGCCGCGGCAGCTGGCTCTTCGGCAGCCAGTCCACCACGCAGCCGTCGCTCGGCATCGCCGGGGGCGGCCAGACGCTCACCGCCGGTCAGGCCTCGGCGGCGATGCAGGTGAGCATCTCGGCCTCGCAGTCGAGCGACGTCACCGTGG
>DATFMW010000035.1:0-4407 GCA_035266765.1 Gaiellaceae bacterium
GATCTCGCTCGACTCGCCCCAGTCCTACACGTTCGCCCGCGGCGTCGTCACGATCAGCGCGACGAGCTCCAGCTCGGCCGACCCCGCGTCGGTCACGTACGACCTCGACGGCGCGCCGGTCTCCTCCCCGTGGGACACGACCGCGACGGCCGACGGCTCGCACACGGTGACCGCGACGATCACGGACGGCCGCGGCAAGACCGCGACCGACTCGGCGCCGGTCACGGTCGACAACACGCCGCCGAGCATCTCGATCCTCTCGCCCGCGCCCGGCTCGACGTTCCCGGCCTCGCTCGCCGCGCAGGCGAGCGTGTCGGACGCGCACGGCGTCGGCAACGTCCAGTTCACGATCGACGGCGCAGCCGCCGGGCCGGTCCTGACGGCCGCCGACGCGGACAACCCCTACACGTATTCGACGACACTCGACGTCTCGGCACTCGCGCTGGGCGCGCACACGCTCGGCGTCGCCGCGACGGACACCGCGGGCAACTCGACCTCCTCGGCGCCGCTGGCGTTCGACGTCGGTCCGCTGCCGCTCGAGGTGGCGCTCACCGTCCCGCCGGACTGGACGTTCGCGCACGGCGGAGCCGGCTCGGCTCTCGCAGAGGTCTCCGGCGGCACGGCCCCGTTCTCGGTGCAGCTGCTCGTCGACGGCAAGGCCGTCGGAGCTCCGGTCTCGGCGGAGCCGTACACCCTGCCCTGGGACACGACGACGATCACGGACGGCACGCATCTCGTGAGCGCGCGCGTCACGGACGCGGCCGGGCTCATCTCGACATCGCCGGCCCTCCACATCTCCGTCGACAACACGCCGCCGGAAGCCTGGATCGCCGCACCGGCCGCAGGGGTCCTGAGCGACGGCCCGCTCGAGCTCCAGGCCCACGCCTCGGACGCCTACGGCGTCGCCTCGGTCCAGTTCACGGTCGACGGTACCCCGGTCGGGGACATCGTGACGGCACCGCTCACCGGCCAGCTCTACCTGTACGGGACGACGTTCGACACGTCGACGCTCACGAGCGGCACGCACCTGATCGCGGCGATCGTCACCGACGCGGCCGGGAACACCACGACGGTGGCTCCGGTCTCGATCCACGCCGGCACGCCCGAGTACCTGCCGGTCCTCAACTACCACGAGATCGCACCGCCTGACGGCTACTCGATCTACGACCAGACCCCGGCCGAAGCCGACGCGCAGCTCGCCTACCTGAAGGAGAACGGCTACCAGTCGGTCACGCTCGCGCAGTACCAGGCCTGGCTCGCCGGCACGGACATCGGCGTCGCGAAGCCGGTCCTGATCACGGTCGACGACGGCACGAACGACGAGGCCGCGTGGGACGGACTGCTGCAGAAGTACGGATTCACGGGCGTCATGTTCATCGTCACGGGCTTCGCGGACGGGAAGACGCCGGGCTCGACGCCGACGGACTACCTGAGCTGGGCGCAGATCCAGGCGCTCGCGGCGAACGGCCGCTGGGAGATCGCTCTCCACGCTGGCCAGTACGGCCACGGCGACTCGTACGGCCCGAAGCTCGGCATCGACAAGCAGACCTCCTACACGACCGCCTGCCCCTACTTCTACAGCTGTCTCTCAGAGGTCACGACCACCGCGAAGAAGAAGAGAGGGCACAAGAGGGTCACCACCGTCACCCCCCAGACGCCGGCCGCGTTCGAGACCGCCGTCGCGAACGAGATCGCGCAGGGCATGGCGAGGCTCCGCCAGATGGTGCCGAACACGAGCACGCTCGCGTGGGCCGCACCCTTCAACGACGCGGGGCAGTGGACGAACCTCTACAACGATCCGAGCGGCCAGGTGCAGGCATGGCTGCCCGGCTTCCTCGCGAGCCAGTTCCCGATCGTGTTCACCCAGACCAGCCCGGTCACCTACGGGCAGGCTTCCGGCACGGTCGGCGCCCTCGACGGCTTCAACCGCCATTACCGGTTCGAGGTGCACACGGACACCACGATCCAGCAGTTCGCGGCGACCCTCTCCGACTCCGCCTTCGTGAGGTAGCCATGGCAGACGGACCTGCATCTTTCATACCGCCCGCAGCGGCCGATCCAACCCCCGAGAGTGATGCTCCAACCGTCATGAGAATCCTGATCACAGATGACCATCCTCTCTGGCTCGTCGGCGTGCGGCACGCCCTCGAGGCGGACGAGGGATTCGAGGTCGTCGGCGAGGCGACCTATGGTCCCAAGGTACTGCCGCTGATCGGACAGCTCGACCCCCAGATCGTCCTCCTCGACATGCACATGCCCGGGATCGGTGGCCTCGCGAGCATCGACCAGATCCGCGACCGCTATCCCGACGTGAAGATCGTGTCGTGCTCCAGCGCGGCCACGCCGGAAGAGATCCAGGCCGCGTTCAACCACGGCGCCTGCGGCTACATCATCAAGAGCGTCGACGCCCGCGACTTCGCCTCCGCGATCCGGCAGGCCGTCAGCGGCACGGCGTACCACGCGCTCGGCATCTCCTCGATGGACGACACCTCGGCGGCGCGCGAGGCGGGGCTGTCGGAGCGTGAGATCGAGATCATGCGCACCGTCAGCGCCGGGCTCAGCAACAAGGCGATCGCGCAGAAGCTGTGGGTCACCGAGCAGACGGTGAAGTTCCACCTGACGAACATCTACCGCAAGATCGGCGTTGCGAACCGCACCGAGGCCGCCCGCTGGGCGCTCGGCAAGGGCCTCCAGATCGACCCCCAGGAGTTCAAGAATGCGGTCTGAGCGCGCGACACCCGCTCGAGTGGGCCGGCTCTCGTCGAACGTCCACCGGTACGATCTCGGGCTGCGTGCATCGAGACCGGCCTGAGATCTGACGACACACCGCCTCACCACCGTGCGGCCGTCGAGCAGACGCACGTGGTCGTCGCCTTCAGGGCGGCGGCCGGGTCGCCGGGACGCGGCACCGAGCCCGGCAGCAAAGCCGAGCCCAGCAGCAAGACGGAGACGGTGGGCCCGCCGCCCGCCCCGCTCTTCATGATATTCAGACAGTTGATGGGTCGGATCATCGAGTTGCGCCAGGGGAGCAAGCAACACCCGGAGTCTCTTGCTCAGGTCTTCATTCCGTGCCCTGTGTGCGGGAAGGCGATCGAGCTCGCCCGCGACCCGGAAGACCCCGAGACGATTGCCTGTCCCGCATGCGGAGCCCGCTTCGAGCGCTGAGCGCACGGTCCGACCATCGGCCGCTGCGGAAACTCACCGAAGCCGTCGTCACCCAGGTTCGCTAAGACTTAGGTCGACGTGGCGAAGACGATCGGGATCCTCACCGGCGGGGGCGACTGCCCCGGGCTGAACGCGGTGATCCGCGCGGTCGTGCGCCGATCCGACGCCGCCGGATGGCGGTGCGTCGGCGTGCGCGAGGGCTGGCGCGGGCTCGTCGAGGGCATCTTCGAGGACCTCGGGCCGAAGGTGGTCTCCGGGATCCTCCCCCGCGGCGGCACGATCATCGGCACGAGCCGCACGAACCCGTACAAGCTCGACGGCGGCGTCGACGCGGCCCTGCGGAACTTCTCCGACCGTGGCTTCGACGCGCTCGTCGCGATCGGCGGCGAGGACACCCTCGGCGTCGCGTCGAGGCTGTACGCCGAGAAGAGCTTCCCCGTCGTCGGCGTTCCGAAGACGATCGACAACGACCTCTCCGGCACCGACTACACGTTCGGCTTCGACACCGCGGTCACGATCGCCACCGAGGCGATCGACCGGCTCCACACGACGGCGGAGTCGCACAACCGCGTCATGGTCGTCGAGGTGATGGGCCGCCACGCAGGCTGGATCGCCATCATGAGCGGCATCGCGGGCGGCGCGGACGTGATCCTCATCCCCGAGCACCCGCTCACCGTCGAGGCCGCCTGCGAGGAGCTGCGCCGCCGCCATGCGCGAGGCAAGAGCTTCTCGATCGTCGTCGTCAGCGAGGGCTACGAGCTCAGCTACGAGTCCGGCGAGAGCCAGCTCGTCGGTGCCGAGGCGCGCGCGACCGACCAGTTCGGGCACGTCGCGCTCGGCGGCGTCGGCGAGCTGCTCGGCCGCGAGATCGAGGAGCGCACCGGCTTCGAGACGCGCGTCACCGTGCTCGGCCACGTCCAGCGCGGTGGCACGCCCACCCCGCGCGACCGCGTGCTCGCGACCCGCTTCGGCCTCAAGGCCGCCGATCTCGCCCACGCGGGCGACTTCGGGAAGATGGCCGCGCTCCGCGGCGACGACATCGTGGCCGTCCCGCTCGAGGAGGCGACCGCCGAGCTGAAGCTCGTCACGCCCGAGTGGTACGACGTCGCGAAGGCGTTCTTCGGCTAGGTACGCTCGGCCCGTGGGTGTCCGGAGCACCGACGAGCTGCGCACGCGCTACCGGCAGCCGGGCGAGCGGGCGCGGCGCAAGCAACTCGACCAGCTCGATCCGCACTGCCGCCG
>DATFMW010000036.1:0-4292 GCA_035266765.1 Gaiellaceae bacterium
GCACGGTGACGCTGCGGCCGCTGCCGATGTTCACGGCGGTGCCGTCGGCCCCGTCCTGCGCGAGCGCGAACGCGAACGCCCGGGCGACGTCGTGGACGGAGACGAAGTCGCGCCGCTGCAGTCCATCCTCGAAGACCATCGGCGCGTTCCCGTTCAGGAGCCGGGACGCGAAGATCGCGAGCACCCCCGTGTACGGGTTCGAGAGCGACTGGCGCGTCCCGTAGACGTTGAAGAGCCGCAGCGCGACCGCGGGCAGCGTGTAGGCGCCGCCGACGACGAGGCAGAGCCGCTCCTGGTCGTACTTCGTCAATGCGTAGACCGAGGCGAGCGACGGCCGCTTCGTCTCCGGCGTCGGTACCGGCTCGAGCCGCTCGCCGCCGGGGCCGAGCGGCTCCCACTCGTCGCGCTCGAGCTGCTCGCGCGTCCGCTCGGCCGCCTCGAGCACGCAGCCGTCCTCGGAACGGTAGAGCCCCTCGCCGTAGATGCTCATGCTCGAGGCGACGACGAGCTTCCGGACGGGCCGCTCCACGAGCGCCTCGAGCAGCACCGCCGTCCCCGCCGAGTTCTCCGCGGTGTAGGCGGCGACCTCGTACATGCTCTGCCCGACGCCGACCCGGGCGGCAAGGTGGACGACGCTGTCGACCCCGTCGAGCGCCCGCCGGACGGCGTCGGGATCGCGGACGTCGCCGACGACGAGCTCCGCGTCGGAGGAGAGGTACGGGGGCGGTCCGCCGGTGCCGTGTACCTGCGGCGTGAGGTTGTCGAGCGCCCGGACGCGGTGGCCGTCGGCGAGCAGCCGGTCGGCGAGGTGCGAGCCGATGAAGCCGGCGCCGCCGGTGATCAGGATCGACTCGGGCACCGCGCCGCCGTCAGGCCTGGGCGGCGGCGGCCGCCTGGGCGAACGGCGCCTCGCCGTTCAGGCCGGCGGCCTTGCGCAGCGCGCCCGCCTTGTCCGTCCGCTCCCACGTGAACTCGCGGTCGTCGCGGCCGAAGTGGCCGTACGCCGCGGTCTTCGCGTAGATCGGCCGGCGCAGGTCGAGGTCGCGCAGGATCGCGCCCGGGCGCAGGTCGAAGTGCTCGCGGACGAGCGTCTCGATCGCCTCCGGGCTGAGCCCCTCGGCCTCGGTGCCGAACGTGTCGACGAGGATCGACATCGGGTGCGCGACGCCGATCGCGTAGGCGACCTGGATCTGGCAGCGGTCGGCGAGCCCGGCCGCGACGACGTTCTTCGCCACGTACCGGGCCGCGTACGCAGCGGAGCGGTCGACCTTCGTCGGATCCTTGCCGGAGAACGCGCCGCCGCCGTGCGGCGCGGACCCGCCGTACGTGTCGACGATGATCTTGCGCCCGGTCAGGCCGGCGTCGCCCATCGGGCCGCCGATCACGAACTTCCCGGTCGGGTTGCAGTAGACGAAATCCTTGTCGTGGGTCAGCCGCGCCGCGTCGTACAGCTCCTTCGGCAGGATCGGCTCGATCACGTGCTCGATCAGATCCGGCTTCAGAAGCGCTTCCACGTCGAGCCCGTCCCGATGCTGTGTCGAGACGAGCACCCGTTCGATCTCGACGGGACGCTGGCGCCCGTGCTCGTCCACCTCGTAGCGCACCGTCACCTGCGTCTTGCCGTCCGGCCGCAGATACGGCAGCACGTCCTCCTTCCGCACCGCAGCGAGACGCCGTGCAAGCAGGTGCGCGAGCATGATCGGCAGCGGCATCAGCTCGTCCGTCTCGTTCGACGCGTAGCCGAACATCATCCCCTGGTCGCCCGCGCCCAGCTGGTCGATCGGGTCGACATCGCCGTGCTGGATCTCGAACGACGCGTCGACGCCCTGCGCGATGTCGGGCGACTGCTCGTCGATCGCGACGACGACGCCGCACGTGTCCGCGTCGAAGCCGAACTTCGCGCGCGTGTAGCCGATCTCACGGATGCGGTCGCGCACGAGCCGGGGGATGTCGACGTACGTCTGGGTCGTGATCTCGCCCGCAACGACGACGAGCCCGGTCGTGATCAGCGTCTCGCAGGCGACACGTCCGTTCGGGTCGTCGGCGAGAACGGCGTCGAGGACGGAGTCCGAGACCTGGTCGGCGATCTTGTCCGGGTGGCCCTCGGTGACCGACTCGGAGGTGAAGGTGAAGGAGCGGTTGCCCATGCGCCGCAGGCTAGCGGATGCGGTTACGAGACTTCGAGGAAAACCGTGAAGCTCGACGTGTCGCCGCCGCCGGTTCCGTACGCGGTCAGCGTCCGGAGCGCGCTCAGGTCGCCCGTGAGCGGCGCCGGCAGCTTCAGCCCGGCGAGCCCCGCGAGGCCCTGCACCATCGGCACGGCGTCCTTCAGGTTCGCGTACAGGAACCCGGTCGTCTCGCCCGGCATCGACGAGGCCGACTGCGCCTCCGTGAACGTGCCGTCGCCCGTGAGCTTCTGCCCGGAGCCCTTGAAGTCGGCGATCGCCTGCGACGACGTGGAGACGACGAGATCGCCCCCGACCACCTCGTGGGCGAGATGGATCGACGACAGGATCGAGCCGAGGTCGAGACCGCCCGACCCGGAGCCGCTGGAGCCGGAGCCCGAGCCGGCGGAAGCGGCGGCGCCGAGCCCCGCGAGCGCCTGGTTCAGCGCGTCGACGGTCGCCTGCGGGTCGGCCGCGTGCGTCACGAGCGTCACCGACGGGATCGGCACGCCCGGGCTGACGTAGAGGGCGGTCTCGCCGCCGAGCGAGGAGCCGACCTTCGCGAGCGGGGCGAGCAGGCTCTGCAGCCGCGACGGGAGCGATCCGATGCCCGGCGAGGCCTGCGCGGCCGTGTCCTTGTGCGCCTGGAAGTCGGCGACGAGGAGCGCACCGGCCGGGATCTTGCCGACGAGCGTGGAGCTGTACGGCGCCTCCGTCGAGGTCGTACCCTGCGTGCGCACGTACCCGTCGACCTTCAGGCCGCCACCGGTGGCGACGACGTCGGCGCTGCCCCACACGAGCGTGCTCTTGTCCCCCGCGGGTGCGCTCTTGCCGAGCGCCCCGAGGAGCTGCTTCGCCTCGGCGCCGTTCGCGTACGCGCGCACGAGCGCGTCGCCGGCGAGCTTGGCGGCCGCCTCCTGGTAGACACCGTTGTCGGCAAGGTGCGAGGTCGCACCCGCGACCGCATCGAGTGCCGCCTTGCTCTCCGAGAGCGCCGTCCAGTCGCCGATCGACTGCGACAGGACCTTCGTGCCGCCCGCGGCGGAGAGCTTCGCGACAAGCGCGTCGAGCTTCGCCGCGTTGCCGGACTGGACGAGCACGACGGCCTCGGCCTTCCCGTTCGCCGCGGTGGGCAGGACGACGACGTCGAGCTCGGACCCGAGCGCGGGCTTCACGTCGTTCGCCCACGAGAGCTTCGAGGACTTCTCGAAGCTCTGGCGGAGCTGCGTGACGAGGGAGTCGTGGGCCGGGAACTTCGCGAGCAGGCCGTTCACGGCCTGCCACTGGCCGGAGCCGAGGTCGGTGTCGACCGCGACGAACGCGGCGCTGTCGGACGGTGCGATCGCCGCGGCGCCCCCGAGGACGCCTGAGCTCGCACCTACCTGTGAGCCACCTCCGCAGCCTGCCGCCGTGAACGCGACGACGGCCGCGAGAGCCGCCACCAGGGTCATCCGCGAGCGCATGTCCTACTCCTCTGTCGGCTGCCGACCCATGAGCCTCGCCACGAGATCCGGAAGGCTCTCCCCTGAGAGTACCGCGCAGACACCCTCGGTGATCGGCAATTCCACGCCGAGCCGCCGGGCGAGCGCATAGAGCGTCGGTGCGGTGACGACCCCCTCGACGGTCTGGCCGACCTCGGCCACGGCCTGGTCGGGCGTGAGGCCGTGCGCGATCAGCTCGCCCGCGTGCCGGTTGCGGCCGTGGCGGCTCCAGCACGTGACGATCAGGTCACCCATGCCGGCGAGGCCCGAGAACGTCTCCGGGCGCGCCCCGGCCGCCTCACCGAGCCTGCTCATCTCCGCGAGACCGCGGCTGATCACGGCCGCCTTCGCGTTGTCACCGAGCCCGATCCCGTCGACGCCGCCCGCGGCGAGCGCGATCACGTTCTTCGCAGCCGCGCAGAGCTCGACGCCGATCAGATCGGGATTGACGTAGGCCCGGAAAAGCGGCGAGGTGATCGCATGCTGGAGCTGGCCGGCGAAGTACCCGTCCTCGCTCGCGATCACCGCTGCGGTCGGTAGCCCTTCGGCGATCTCCTCGGCCATGTTCGGGCCGGAGAGGACGGCGACCGGGCGCCCGCGCACGAGCGTCGAGAGCCGCTCGCCGCTCGACGGGTCGAGCCCCTTC
>DATFMW010000037.1:0-8563 GCA_035266765.1 Gaiellaceae bacterium
CGGCCTCGGCAAGCTCGTCTACTTCTACGACGACAACCGCATCACGATCGACGGCACGACCTCGATCTCGTTCTCGGCCGAGGACAGGGGCGCCCGCTTCGAGGCGCAGGGCTGGCACGTCCAGCACGTCGACGACGCGAACGACCTCGCGTCGCTTCGCGAAGCGATAGGAAAAGCGCAGAGCGAAACCACGCGTCCCTCGCTGATCGTCGTCCATTCGCACATCGCCTACGGCGCCCCGCACGCGGTCGACACCGCGAAGTCGCACGGCGCCCCGCTCGGCGAGGCGGAGGTGCGCGCGACGAAGGAGGCGCTCGGCTGGGACCCCGACGCGACGTTCGCCGTCCCCGACGACGTACGCGAGCACATGAACGGCACGCAGCGCGGGATCGAGCTCGAGACGGCGTGGCAGCGCGGGTTCGACGCCTGGTCGACGCGCTACCCGGCGCTGCGCGAGGACTGGGACCAGGTGCACACCGGCCGCCCGCGGCCGGGCTGGGTCGAGGCGCTGCCGGAGTTCCCGGCCGGCGAGGACGTGGCGACGCGCGACGCCGGCGCGAAGGTGATGGAGGCGTTCAAGCACCACACGCCGACGATGATCGGCGGCGCCGCCGACCTCGTCGAGTCGACGAAGACGGAGTTCAAGGGCGGCGGCGTCTTCTCTGCGACGCATGCGGGGCGCAACGTCGCGTTCGGGATCCGCGAGCACGCGATGGGCTCGATCGTGAACGGGATCGCGCTCCACGACGGCATGGTCAAGCCGTTCGGCTCGACGTTCCTGATCTTCTCCGACTACATGCGCCCCGCCGTGCGGATCTCGGCGCTCTCGTCGCTGCCGGTCGTGTGGGCGTGGACGCACGACTCGGTCGCGCTCGGCGAGGACGGGCCGACGCACCAGCCGGTCGAGCACTACGCGGCGCTGCGGGCGATCCCGAACCTCTGGTTCGTCCGCCCGGCGGACGCGAACGAGACCGCGCAGGCGTGGAAGGTCGCGCTCGAGCGGGAGGACGGGCCGGTCGCGCTCGCCCTGACGCGGCAGAAGGTGCCGACGCTCGACCGGAGCGTCGTCGCGTCGGCCGAGGGCGTCGCGCGCGGCGCCTACGTCCTCTGGGAGTCGCCCGAGACGAACGGGTTGCCCGACGTGGTCCTGCTCGCGACCGGCTCGGAGGTGCATCTCGCACTCGAGGCGGCGCAGCAGCTCGACGGGCAGGGAGTCCACGCGCGCGTCGTCTCGATGCCGTGCTGGGAGCTCTTCGAGGCACAGCCGCGCTCCTACCGCGACGAGGTGCTGCCGCCCGAGGCGAAAGCCCGGCTCTCCGTCGAGGCGGGTGTCGAGCTCGGCTGGAAGCGCTGGGTCGGCGACGACGGCGACTCGATCTCGATCGAGCACTTCGGCGCCTCCGCCCCGGGCGGAACCGTGCTCGAGCAGTTCGGCTACACCGCCGACGCCGTCGTCGCGCGGGCCGTCGCCGTCCACGAGCGCGTGTCCTCATGAGCCACGTCCCGACCTCTGAGGACCGTCACGGAGACTTCACGGGTTCCTCGCGGCCGGATTCCCGCGCTGTGCGGGGATATCGCGGCGGCAGCCAGTGGTACCCCGCCTTGCCGGGACATGTCCCGGTCTCTGAGGACCGGTGTCCGCGATGAACGTCGCGGTCGCGTTCGACCACCGGGGCGTCCGGCTGAGGGACGCGATCCTCGAGGCGCTCGCCGCGGACGGGCACACGGTCGTCGACCTCGGCGCCAATACCGCAGCCGTGCGAATCGACTATCCGGACAAGGCGGCCGAGCTCGGCGCCGCAATCGAGGACGGCCGCGCCGAACGGGGCGTCCTCGTCTGCGGCTCCGGCGTCGGCGCCTCGGTTGCAGCCTCGAAGATCGCCGGCATCCGCGCCGCGATCTGCCACGATGCGTACTCGGCGCACCAGGGCGTCGAGCACGACGACATGAACGTCCTCTGCCTCGGCTCCGAGGTGGTGGGCCCGAGCCTCGCCGCCGACCTCGTCCGCGCCTACCTCGGCGCACGGTTCTACGGCGGCGACCCGTACGTCTCCAGACTGGAGAAGGTGGCAGCAATGGAAAGAGGGATGCTCAATGGCTGAGTCGAGACTGCACGAGCTCAGCGCGCGCGGGCAGTCGGTGTGGATCGACTCCCTGTCGCGCGACATGCTCGCCTCCGGCGAGCTCCGCCGGCTGATGGACGAGGACGCCGTCGTCGGCGTCACGTCGAACCCGACGATCTTCCAGAAGGCGATTGCGCACACCGACGCCTACGACGAGCAGCTGCGCGAGCTGCTCGCGCACGAGACCGACGCGAAGGAGATCTTCCTCGCGCTCGCGGTCCGCGACATCGAGGCGGCGCTCTCGACGCTCGCCCCGGTGCACGAGGCGAACCCGGAGGACGGGTACGTCTCGCTCGAGGTCGACCCGACGCTCGCCTACGACGCCGAGGGCACGTTCGCCGAGGCGATGCGCCTGCACGCATGGATCGACCGGCCGAACCTCTACGTGAAGATCCCCGCCACGAAGCCCGGCCTCGCCGCGATCGAGGAGTGCATCGCGCACGGCAAGAGCATCAACGTGACGCTGATCTTCTCGCTCGAGCGCTACCGCGAGGTCGCCGAGGCGTACCTGCGCGGGCTCGAGCGGCTCGTCGCCTCGGGCGGCGACCCGGCCAGGGTGCGCTCGGTCGCGAGCTTCTTCGTCTCCCGCGTCGACACCGAGGCCGACAAGCGCCTCGACGCGGTCGGTACGAAGGAGGCGCTCGCGCTGCGCGGCAAGCTCGCGGTCGCGAACGCGAAGCTCGCCTACGAGCACTACCTCGCCGTGTTCTCCGGCCCGCGCTGGGAGTTCCTCGCCGGCAAGGGCGCGTTCCCGCAGCGCTGCCTGTGGGCGTCCACGTCGACGAAGAACCCCGCCTACCGCGACGTGCTCTACGTCGAGGAGCTGATCGGCCCGCACACGGTGAACACGATGCCAGAGGAGACGGTCCGCGCCTTCCAGGACCACGGCGAGGTGCGCGGCGACACGGTCACCGAGGGGGTCGACGAGGCGCACCGGCTGCTCGAGGAGATCGCCGCCGTCGGCGTCGACTACGACGACGTGACGCTGACGCTCGAGGCGGAGGGCGTCCAGAAGTTCGCCGACTCGTTCGCAGAGCTGCTCGACGGCGTGCGCGCGAAGCGCGGGGAACTGGTCGCGAGCTCCCAGCGATGAGCGAGCGCAGCGAGATCGTCGCCGGCATCTGGGAACGCGACCCGACCGTCTGGACGGGCGCCGACGAGGCGCGCTGGCTCGGCTGGCTCGACGAGCCGCGCCGGATGCGAGAGCGGGTCGCCGACCTCGTGTCGTTCGCCACCGAGGTCGCGGACGAGGAGCTCGACGCGGTCGTCCTGCTCGGGATGGGCGGCTCGAGCCTCGCGCCCGAGGTGCTGCGGCGCACGTTCGGCGTCGCCTCGTTCCACGTCCTCGACACGACCCATCCGCAGGCGATCCGGGATCTCGAGACATCGCTCGACCTCGAGCGGACGCTCTTCGTCGTCTCCTCGAAGTCCGGCACGACGCTCGAGACGCGCTCGCACGCCGACTACTTCTGGCGCAGAGCCGGCGAGGACGGCTCGCGTTTCGTAGCCGTCACGGACCCGGGCTCGGCGCTAGAAGAGCTGGCGAAACGGCGTGGCTTTCGGCGTTGTTTCGCGGGCGAGCCGACGATCGGCGGGCGCTACTCGGCCCTGTCGGCGTTCGGGATCGTGCCGGCCGCGCTGATGGGGATCGACATCGACCGGCTCCTGGCCGCCGCCGAGGAAACCGCTGCGGCGTGCTACCGCGACGCCGACAACCCCGGCTACGAGCTCGGGCGGCGTCTCGGCGAGGGCTGGCGCGACGGCCGCGACAAGGTCTGCATCGAGGAGACGCCGGGCGGGGCCGTCGAAGGCGGCTCCGCGGTCTCCGGCCGGGCGTCGGCGGCCTCGCCGTCGACGCTTCCAGCCTCGACCGGCTTCGGCCTCTGGGCCGAGCAGCTGATCGCCGAGTCGACCGGCAAGCAGGGCAAGGGGCTCGTGCCCGCGCCCGGCGAGTCGCCCGACGGCCCCGACCGCCAGGCTGCCCGCCCCGACCTGCCCGACCCGTACGCGCTCGGCCACGAGTTCTTCCGCTGGGAGTTCGCGATCGCGGTCGCCGCCACGTACCTCGAGATCAACCCGTTCGACCAGCCCGACGTCCAGGCGGCGAAGGACAAGACGAACGAGGTACTCGCGACGGGTCAGGACCCGTCGCTCGAGGTGGAGGGATCGATCGAGGAGCTGCTCGCCCAGGCGAACGAGGGGGACTACGTCTGCGTGCAGGCATTTCTCGCTCCTTCTCCGGAGAACGACGCCCGGATCGAGCACCTCGTCCGCGACCTCCGGGCGCGGGCGGGTCTCGTCGTCACGCACGGCTACGGGCCGCGGTACCTCCACTCGACCGGTCAGCTGCACAAGGGCGGCCCGAACACGGGCCTGTATCTCCAGGTCGTCGACGATCCGGGCGAGGAGCTGCCGATCCCCGGCGCGAAGCTCGGCTTCCGGCGCCTGATCCGCGCGCAGGCGGAAGGGGACTTCGAGTCGCTGAAGGAGCGCGGCCGCCGCGTCGCGCGCGTCCACGCCGACGACCTCTAGAGGGGGCAGGGTGTCCCGTTCAGCCACGTTCGCGCGATCCGACGGCTGCAAAGCGGCGCCAGACGGCGTCCTCGGCCGCGCCCGTAGCCTACGGCTACGAACGTTCCCTGCGTCCTTCTCTGGCTTGCTTTTCGCTCGCCGGCTCATCACGACCGCGACTGAAAGGAAGACCGCATGCAACTCGGGATGATCGGCCTCGGCCGGATGGGCAACGGGATGACCGGGCGCCTGCGCGAGCACGGCCACGACGTGAAGACCTACGACCCCGCGGTCGAGTCGCGCACCGCGGCCACGCTCGCGGAGCTGAAGAGCCAGCTCGACGCGCCGCGCGCCTTCTGGATGATGGTGCCGTCCGGGAAGGTGACCGAGGACGTCTTCGCCGAGCTGCTGACGCTCGCTGAGCCCGGCGACACGATCGTCGACGGCGGCAACTCGAACTTCCGCGACTCGCAGCGCCGCCACGCCGCCGCGGCCGAGCACGAGATCCATTTCGTCGACGCCGGCGTCTCGGGCGGGATCTGGGGGCTCGAGGTCGGCTTCTGCCTCATGGTCGGCGGCGAGCTGGAGCCGGTCGGCCGCCTCGAGCCGGTCTTCACGACGCTCGCGCCGCAGGACGGCTACGCGCACGTCGGCGCCGCCGGCGCGGGTCACTTCGTGAAGATGGTCCACAACGGGATCGAGTACGGCCTGATGCAGGCCTACGCCGAGGGCTTCGAGATCATGGAGCACTCCGAGTTCGACCTCGACCTGCACGCGATCTCCGGGATCTGGCGCTACGGCTCGGTCGTCCGCTCGTGGCTGCTCGAGCTGCTGCACTCCGCGTTCGAGTCGCACGGCAACGGGCTCGGCGACATCGCCCCGTTCGTCGAGGACTCGGGCGAGGGCCGCTGGACGATCCACGAGGCGATCGCCGAGAACGTGCCGGCGCCCGTGATCAGCGCCGCGCTCTTCGCCCGCTTCGCCTCCCGCGACGAGACGAACTTCGCGGCGAAGGTGTCCGCCGCGCTCCGCAACGAGTTCGGCGGCCACGCGATCAAGGCCGCCGGGACGGAGAAACCGAGCTGATGACGGCCGCCGACGAGACCACTCCGCCGAACCCGCTCCTCGAAGGCCTGTCGCTGCGGCGGACGCCCGACCCGTGCACGCTCGTCATCTTCGGCGCCTCCGGCGACCTGACGCACAAGAAGCTGATGCCGGCGCTCTACGCGCTCGCGCTGCGCCGGCTGCTGCCGCCGCGCTTCGCCGTCGTCGGGGTCGCCCGCACCGAGGGGTCCGACGAGTCCTTCCGCGAGGAGATGAAGGGCGCCGTCTCGGAGCACGCGCGGGACGCGTTCCGGCAGGACGTGTGGGACGAGCTCGCGGCCTCGCTCCACTACGTCTCGACCGACTTCGCCGACTCGGTGGGCGAGGACGACCTGCACGACCTGCTCGTACGGCTCGACGAGGAGCAGCAGCTCGGCGGCAACCGCGTCTTCTACCTCGCCGTCCCGCCGCCCGCGTTCCCGACGATCGTCGAGGCCCTCGGCAAGCGCCGCGACGCGCGCGGCTGGACGCGGCTGATCGTCGAGAAACCGTTCGGCCACGACCTCGCCTCGGCGCGCGAGCTGACGGCGACGCTGCTCGAGTACTTCGCCGAGGAGGAGATCTTCCGGATCGACCACTACCTCGGCAAGGAGACCGTCCAGAACATGCTGGCGCTCCGGTTCTCGAACGGCATCTTCGAGCCGATCTGGAACCGCCAGTTCATCGACCACGTCCAGATCACGGTCGCCGAGTCGATCGGGATCGAGGGCCGCGCCGGCTACTACGAGGCGGCCGGCGCGATCCGCGACATCTTCCAGAACCACCTGCTGCAGCTGCTCGCGCTGACGGCGATGGAGCCGCCGAGCGACTTCACCGCCCAGTCGGTGCGCAACGAGAAGGTGAAGCTGCTGCGCGCGCTGCACACGCCCGGCCCGAAGTCGATCGTGCGCGGCCAGTACGGACGCGGCTTCATCGAGGGCGTCGAGGCACCCGCGTACCGCGAGGAGGCCGGCGTCGCAAGCGACTCGATGACGGAGACGTACGTCGCCGCGAAGCTCTACGTCGACAACTGGCGCTGGGCGGACACGCCGTTCTACGTCCGCATGGGCAAACGGCTCGCGCGGCGCGAGACGACGATCGCGATCCAGTTCAAGCGGGCACCGCACCCGCCGTTCGAGGAGTCCGCCGCCGAGGGGCTGCGCCCGAACGTCCTGCTCGTCCACGTCCAGCCGGACGAGGGGGTCTCGCTCGCGATCGGCGCGAAGGTGCCGGGGCAGGGGATGTCGATCCGGACCGTGCACATGGACTTCCTCTATGGCGGCGCGTTCCGGACGGCGATGCCGGAGGCGTACGAGCGGCTGATCCTCGACACGATGCTCGGCGACTCGACGCTCTTCACGCGCGGCGACGAGGTCGAGGAGCAGTGGCTGCTCGTCGACGCGATGATCGCGACGTGGCAGCGCGACCGGCCCGGCTTCCCGAACTACGCCGCCGGCGGCTGGGGGCCGCCGAGCGCGGACGACCTGCTCCACCGCGACGGCCGCTCCTGGCGCAGGCACTGACATGAGCGCTCCGGTCGAGACGGAAACCTGGACGAGCGAGGGCGTGCTGCTCAGCGACGTCGAGGCCGCGCTCGGACGGCTGCGCGTCGAGTCGTCACCGGCCGGGTCGCCGCCGAACCTGCGCACGAGCGTGATGACGCACCTCGCCTGGGTGCCCGAGCCGTGGCTCGAGCGGGCGCGCGCGGCTCTCGCGGGGATGGCGGAGCGGCACCCGTCGCGCACCGTCCTGCTCGTGCCGGAGCCGGATTCCGGCCTCGACCGGATCGATGCGGAAGTCTCGCTCCTGACGTACGCGGTGCCGGACGTCGACCGGAACGTCTGCTCCGAGGTGATCGAGCTGCGCCTGCACGGGCCGCGCGCGAAGGCGCCCGCGAGCGTCGTCCAGCCGTTGCTCGTCTCCGACCTGCCGGTGTTCCTCCGCTGGCGCGGCGAGCCGCCGTGGGGCTCGCCGGAGCTCGACCAGCTCGTCGGCGTCACCGACCGGTTGATCGTCGACTCGACCGAGTGGGACGACCTGCCGCACGCGTACACGCACCTCGCCGAGCTCTTCCCGCGTGCGGCGACCTCCGACATCGCCTGGGACCGGACGTCGCGGTGGCGGACGCTCCTCGCCTCGCTCTGGCCCGGGATCGCCGACGTCGGCTCGATCCGCGTCCACGGCACTGCGGCGCAGGGGTGGCTGATCCTCGGCTGGCTCCGCTCGCGGCTCGACCGGGAGGACCTCCGCCTCGAGCACGTCGAGGCGGAGCGTCTGGAGGGGATCGATCTCGACGGCGTACCGGCGCCGTTCCCGCCGGGCGACCCGCCGGCGCCGAGCGACGTGCTCTCGGAGGAGCTCGACCGTTTCACGCGTGACCCGGTGTACGAGGCTGCTGTTGCAGCCTCGTACCGTTAGCTTGAGCGAGCCGCCGGCGGCGGCTCGCTCTGTTCCCTTCGCACCGCTTCGCTTTTCTGCTCGAGAACGGCGTCTGGGGCGAACGTCGACGCGGCAGCGCTACGGCAGCGAGCGCGCCCGCGCAGGTCGGGCGCGCCGCGAGCCGGCCCGAACCTTGTAACAGTCTGTTACTAGGCAGCCACTGCAGCGCCGCGCAGGATCGCGAGCAGGTCGGTCGCCTCCATGATCAGGTACTCGTCGCCCTCGAGCGAGATCTCCGTGCCCGTGTACTTCGGGTACAGGACGGTGTCGCCGGGCTCGACCTTGATCAGGTCTTCTTCGTCGCCGATCGCGATCACCTCGCCGCGCTGCGGCTTCTCCTTGGCGGTGTCGGGCAGGACGAGGCCGCTTCTCGTGACGGTCTCCTCCTCGAGGACGCGGACGAGGAC
>DATFMW010000038.1:0-3394 GCA_035266765.1 Gaiellaceae bacterium
CGGCGCCCCGCTGGAGGGCGTCGACGGCTCCTCGCTCCTGCCGCTCCTCGACGGCTCCGAAGCGGGTGACCGCTCCGTCTGGATCGCCGGCACCGACAGGGGGCGCGTCTCGCAGCTCGCGCTCCGCGAACCGCCGTGGAAGCTGACCGTGCACGTCGAGTCCGGGGAGGAGGAGGCGTACCGCCTCGACGTCGATCCGCGCGAGCGGCGCAGCGTCCCCGACGAGGTGCCGCCGGAGGTCCGGGAGCGGCTCTACGCCGAGCTCGAGCAGGTCTCCCAGCCGGAGCTGTCGGCCGAGGACGAGGCCGCCGTGACGTCTCGCCTGGCCGATCTCGGCTATCTGTAGCGCCGTGTCTCACGCGTCCAGTACGCTGAAACGCAACAGTTCTTAGCCTGAACTCAATATTTGCCGGTGGAATTGCGTGGGTCGCGGCAGGCGGTCGCGATGGGATCGCAGAGCGAAGGACAGCCGGGAATGGAGTCGTCGCGGAAGCAGTGAACCAACACGCAGCAGCGTCCCAGTGGGGCTCGGTCGAGGCCCTCTACGCCGACATGGTGCTCATTCGGCGTTTCGAGGAGACGTTGCTCGACCTGTTCGCAGCCGGGCAGCTCGCCGGCACGACGCACACCTGCATCGGCCAGGAGGCCGACGCGGCCGGCGTGGCGTCGTGCCTCGACTCCGAGCGCGACGTGATCGTCTCGAACCACCGCTGCCACGGCCACTACCTCGCGTTCACCGGCGACGTCGACGGGCTCCTGCGCGAGGTGATGGGCCGCGAGGGCGGCGTCTGCGGCGGCAAGGGCGGCAGCCAGCACCTGTACGCGGGCAACTTCTACTCGAACGGCGTGCTCGGTAGCACCGTCCCGCTCGCCACCGGGATCGCCCTCGCCGAGCGCGAGCGGGGGAGCGGCGGCGTCGCGACCGTGTTCATCGGCGACGGCACGCTCGGCCAGGGCGTCGTCTACGAGAGCTTCAACATCGCCTCGCTGTGGCAACTGCCCTTGCTCGTCGTCCTCGAACACAACGACTACGCGCAGTCGACGCCGTCGCACCTCCAGCTCGCCGGCGACGTGGAGGCGCGTGCGGAGGCGTTCGGGGTCGCGACGGAGCGGCTGGACTCGACCGACGTGGTCGCGATCCGCGCCGCCGCCGACAGGGCCGTGGGCCACGTTCGGACGACCGGCAGGCCGTTCTTCCTCGTCCTCGACACGTACCGCTTCAGCCCGCACAGCAAGGGCGATGACTTCCGCGACCCGGACGAGATCGCGCAGCGCCGGGAGCGCGATCCGCTCACGGTCGCCGCCGCGCACGTCGCCGGGGACGTCCGGCGCGAGATCGAGGCCGCGTGCGAGCGCCGCCTTGCGGACGCGGTCGAGCACGCGCTCGCGACCCCCGTCGTCACGCCGGAGTTGTCGCGGCTGTGAGCCGGCGCTGCGCCCAGGAGTTGAACGCCGCGCTCCACGAGATCTTCGAGGAGCGCGACGACGTCTATCTGCTCGGCGAGGACCTGCTCGACCCGTACGGCGGCGCCTTCAAGATCAGCCAGGGGCTCTCGACCCGCTGGCCCGGACGCGTGCTCGCCACGCCGATCAGCGAGGCGTCCATCTTCGGTGTCGCGGCGGGGCTCGCGCTGCGCGGTTACCGGCCGATCGTGGAGATCATGTTCGGCGACTTCATCACGCTCGGCTACGACCAGATCGTCAACGGGATCGCGAAGTTCCGCGAGATGTTCGACGAGGGCGTGACGGTCCCGCTCGTCGTGCGGACGCCGATGGGCGGCGGCCGCGGCTACGGGCCGACGCACAGCCAGTCGCTCGAGAAGCTCCTGCTCGGCGTGCCGGGCATCTCGGTCGTCGCGCCGAGCGAGTGCCACGACCTGCGCGGGTTCCTCGCCGAGGCGGTCGCCGACGACGAGCCGATCTTCTTCATCGAGAACAAGCTCATGTACGGGCGCCCGCACCGCCGTCCCGAGAACGGCTACGTCGACGAGTTCCGCTGTGTCGAGGGCGACGGCCGCTATCCGGCGCTGACGCTCTCCGGCAACAGCTTCGCCGGCGCCGACGCGACCATCGTCACCTACGGCGGCATGCTCCCGATCGCGCTCGCGGCCGCACGCGAGCTGATCCTCGAGCACGAGGTCTTCACCGAGGTCGTCGCGCTGGGACAGCTCCTCCCGCTCGACCTCGCCCCGGTGCTCGAGTCGGTCCGGCGCACCCGCTCGCTCGTCACGCTCGAGGAGGGCACGCTCACGGCCGGGGTCGGGGCGGAGATCGCCGCGCGCGTCCAGGCCGAGGCGTGGGACGACCTGCGCGGCCCGGTGCAGCGCGTCGCGGCACGCGACGGAATCGTCCCGGCCGCACGAGGGCTCGAGGACGAGGTCCTCCCAGGCGTCGGGGACGTCGTGACCGCGGTCATCGAGCTGGCTGCCGTCCGGGGCTAGGAGACCGTTCCCCTGCTGGAGATCTTCCTCACGCGTGAAGACGCGAACAGCGAGGCGGCCCTCCTCGCCGAATGGCTGGTGGAGGATCGCGCGGAGGTGAAGAAGGGTCGCGCGGTCTGTCTCGTCGAGACGTCGAAGGCCTCCGTGGAGATCGAGGCCGAGGGCGACGGGACGCTCGTCCAGCTCGTCGCCGCAGGCGTCGAGGTCGAGCTCGGCACCTGCATCGCGCTCGTCGCGCAGAGCGACGCAGAGCTCGCAGAGGCCGAGGCGCGCCAGCAGGCGCGGACGCCGGACGAGCCCCAGGAGCCCTCGCTTCGCAACGTGACGAGGAAGGCGGCCGAGTTCGCCGCCCAGCACGGGGTCGACCTGGAGCAGATCGACAAGGCGGGGTTCATCACGGCCGACGACGTCGCGGCGCTCGTCGCGGCGCGCACCGACGACGTTCCCGCCGGCGACCCCGTGTTCGCCGGACTCTCGACCGAGAACGTCTCGCTGCCCGCGGTCTTCGACGTCGGTGAGGACGTCGGCGTGCTCGACCCGCGCTTCCTCGAGACGCTGCGCGCCGATCCTGCCGCGTTCGGGGCGCTCTCCTCGGAGGAGAAGGTCGCGGCCTACCGGCAGGCCGGAGCGCGCATCGGCGCCGGCGTCCGGCTCGGGCGCGGAGCGGTCGTCGTCGCGCCGCGCATCGTGCTCGAGGACGGCGTCTCGATCGCCGACGGCGGCTCGATCCGCTGCGACGAGATCTTCGCCGCCGGCGAGCTCGCCGCTTTCGGCCGCTCCTTCGAGCTCGCGTGCCGCCGCGCGTTCGTCGGCGCCGGCCTCTGGGCGGGAGGGGGCATCCGGATCGGCGGCGGCGGCCACCGCGACCCCTGGGCGACCTTCGTGATCGGCGACCAGGGCTTCATCGGCGACGAGGCGTTCATCAACGTGGGCCGGCCGGTGCTGATCGGGCG
>DATFMW010000039.1:0-4783 GCA_035266765.1 Gaiellaceae bacterium
GGTGCGTGATCAGGAGCGTGTTCTTGCCGTAGAAGCCGACGCCGCTGCGCGCCGCCGCCTCCCGGTCGACGTGCTGGTTCGCGTCCACGAGCACGCGGTAGACCCCGCCGAGCTTCTCGCCGAGCCCCTCCAGCTTCGCGCGCAGCTCCTCGTACGCGTCGAACCACGTGTAGCGCGGCAGCCGCCCGTACCCCGCCGGCCGCGCCGGCTCGGGCGCCCAGTAGCAGAGCGCGGCCGAGACGACCGTGCGCGCGCCGGGCAGGAGCGTCTCGGGGTGGCACGACTCCTCCGGGCGGGCCATCGTGAAGCGCATGTCGGCGAAGAGCCCCCGCGCGCGCCGCTCGCGGATGTGCCGCTCGGTCTCCACGTAGGGCTCCGCGGGCGCCGCCCCGACGGCGTCGAGGCCGAGCTCGCCGGCCAGCTGTTGGAGCTCCGCCGCCGTCACCCCGATAGTCTGCCGACCATGCTGGCAGTTCGTATCCACGAGGACGGCGGTCCCGAGGTGCTCGTGCTCGAGGAGGCGCCCGACCCCGTCGCCGGGCCCGGCGAGGTGCTCGTCCGCGTGCGCGCCTCGGCGCTGAACCACCTCGACGTCTGGATCCGCAAGGGCCTCCCCTCGGTGCCGAAGCCGCGCATCCTCGGCGCGGACGGCGCCGGCGTCGTCGAGGCGCTCGGCGCCGGCGTCTCGGGCTTCGAGCCGGGTCAGCCGGTGGTGATCAACCCCGGGATCGAGGCGCCGGACGGAACGATCCACGTCGTCGGCGAGCACGGCGACGGGACGAACGCCGAGCTGATCGCCGTCCCGGCGACGAACGTCTATCCGATCCCGGACGGGCTCTCGTTCGAGGAGGCGGCCGCGTTCCCGCTCGTCTTCGAGACCGCGTACCGGATGCTCGTCACCCGCGCCTCCCTCCGCGAGGGCGAGTGGGTCTTCGTCTGGGGGATCGGCAGCGGCGTCTCGACGGCCGCGCTCGCGATCGCACGGGCGCTCGGTGCGCGGACGATCGTCACCTCCTCGAGCGACGCGAAGCTGGAGCGGGCACGCGAGCTGGGCGCGGACGTGACCGTGAACCACTCCTCCGACGACGTGAAGGCGGCCGTGAGGGAGGCAACGAGCGGCCACGGCGCCGACGTCGTCGTCGAGCATGTCGGCGAGGCGACCTGGCGCACGTCGCTCGACGTCGCCGCCGCCGAAGGGCGGATCGCCGTGTGCGGCGCCACGACCGGCCCGAACCCGCCGGCGGCGCTCCACCGCGTCTGGTGGAAGCAGCTGTCGATCCTCGGCTCGACGATGGGCCGGAAGGCCGACTTCGAGGGTGTCTACGAACTGATCGCGACCGGTCGTGTCCGGCCGGTCGTCGACGAGGTCGTGCCGCTCGGCGAGATCCGGGCTGCGCACGCCCGGCTCGAGGCCGGCGAGCAGCTCGGCAAGATCGTCCTGCGCGTCCCGGAGTAGCGCTTACGCGGCCGCGGCCGCAGCGTCGAAGCGGAAGAGCCCTGCCTCCTCGATCACGACCCGCTCGAGCGCGGCGACGACCGTGGGGCAGAACTGGGTGCCCGTGTGCTCACGGAGCTCGACCATCGCCGCCGCGAGCGGGCAGCCGCGGCGGTACGGCCGGTCGCTCGTGAGCGCGTCGAGCGCGTCGGCGACGAGGACGATGCGCGCCGGCAGCGGGATCTCGCCGCCTGCGAGACCGTCCGGGTAGCCGCCGCCGTCGATGCGCTCGTGGCTCGAGCGTGCGATCTGGCGCACGAACGGGTGCAGGTCGATCTCGGAGAGAATGTAGTCGGAGATGACGGGATGCTCCCGCATCAGCTCCCATTCGCACTCGTCGAGCGGGCCGTCCTTCTGCAGCACCGCCTCGGGGATCCCGATCTTGCCGATGTCGTGCAGAAGAGCACCCACTTCGATCGCGTCGAGCTCGGGCCCCTCGAATCCGAGCCGGCCGGCGACGGCGACCGCAACCTCGGCGACGCGGCCGGTGTGGCCGCCGGTGTAGTAGTCCTTGGCCTCCATCGAGCGGGAGAGCGCGGCGATCGTCGCCAGGTGGCGGCGGTGCACCTCGGCGACGAGCTCCGCGCTTTCGAGCGCGGTCGCAAGCTGCGGCAGGAGCGCCTCGTGCAGCCGCTCCCAGCGCGGCCCGACGCCGTCGGGCGACTCGATCCGGAGCGACGCGATCGGCGCGCCGCCCGAGACCAGCGCGACCTGGCCGTCTCCGCCCTCGACCACGGTCACGCCGGTGTCGGCGACACGGCCGAGCGTCTCCTCGGCGTAGCCGACGAGGGTGGTGCGGTCGTGGGCGCGGGCGGCGAGACCACCGGCGAACGCGAGCACGTCGTGGAGGTCGGCGTTCCGCTCCTCGAGCGCCGCCACGGCGTCCTCGAGCTCCGCGTTCGCCTGCCGGACCTTCTCGACCGCCTCGCGGGTCTTCCCGAGGTACTGGTGGACGGAGAGCATCATGAACGCCGGCGGCGCAGCGAAGGCGGCGAGCCCGACGACGCCGACGCGCTCGTAGGCGAGGACGAGCGCGAGCGCGAGTGGCCCCGAGATGAGGTGGTACGGGAGCGTCCAGCGGAACCGCTCGCGGAAGACGTCGCGCGGGCTCCGCGCCTCGGCGAGGCTCATCGCCGCCGTCAGGAGCCCGACGTTGACGACGAGGAAGGCGAGTCCGCCGAGCGCGGCCGGCCACAGCATCCCGAACATGCCGTGCCCGTCGCCGACGAGGCGGTATACGCCCGCTCCGGCGGCGGCTGCGAGCGCCCACTGGGCAGCGTCGAAGATGCCGCGGTTGAGGCGTCCCCGGCGGCGCACGAGGTTGATCAGCCCCATCAGCGCCGAGACGACCATCGCCGCGCCGATGCCGAACTGGAAGCCGACCGCGAGCATCCCGGAGCCGGCGAAGCTGAACGCGCCCCGGTCATAGACCTGGACGGAGACGAGCTGGAGCCCGAGCGTGACTGCGAGGAACGTCACGAACGGCACCCAGCGGCCACCGATGACGTGCCAGCTGTGCGGCACCGCAACGACGATGAGCCCGCTCGCGAGGCAGGCGACGACCGTGATCAGCGCGTTCGCGGCGGGCGGGTCGGGAACGGCCGCCGGACGGGCGGCGCGGGCGGCGGCGCGCTCCTGGAGCCGGTCGGCGAGCCGGACCCGTAGCCGGTGCCGTGCGTGCGGCTCCGGCACGGGAAGATCAGCGGGACGCGAGAGCCTCAACGCGTGCGGGTCGGCCGCAGCCATCGGCGCCGTCCCGTCAGTTCCAGCTCGACGCGGCGTTCCAGCTCGACGCCGCATTCCAGCTCGACGCCGCATTCCAACTCGACGCCGCATTCCAACTCGACGCCGCGTTGCCGTCGGCCGGTCCCATCCAGGTCGCGGGCGCGGAGTGGTGACGGTCGCGTTCGAGCCAATGCCAGACGACCCTGCCGTCGTGCTCGAGGCCGACCGACCGAGGCGCCGGCCGGATGCCCTCGTTGGCGCTGCCGACCGGGCCGTCGTACGCGAGCGCCTGCGTCAGGTCGAGCGCGCCGCCGGGCGAATCCGGCACGACCCGGGAGGTGTGAGCGAGCAGCCACTTCAGCTGATCCGGTGCGAGCCCCGGGTCGCGCTGGAGCAGGATTGCGGCGGCCCCTGCGACCTGCGGCGCGGCGAAAGAGGTGCCGTTCGCGCGCACGTAGCCGGGCGCGACCGTGTTCTCCGGCGGCGCGAGGCCGGCGAGCGTCGTTCCGGCCGGCAGGGTCGAGACGATGTGACGGCCGGGCGCGAGGAGCTCGGGCTTCGCGTAGCCGTCGAGCGTGAAGCCGTAGGAGGAGAAGCTCGCCTGGACATCGTCGGTCGTGGCGAGCGTGTCGTTCGGGTCGAGTGCGCCGACGGTGATCGCGAACGGATCGTTGCCAGGGGCGTAGTCGTTCGTGTTCGGGCCGAGGTTTCCGGCGGAGGCGACGACGACGATCCCGTTCTGCCACAGCTGCTCGACGACGGCATCGAGCGGGCTCCTCGTGTAGTTGCTCGGCTGCGTCTCCGAGAGCGAGAGGTTCGCGACGTGGATGTTGTCGGCCGCCGCGTTCGCCTGCACCCAGGCAAGCGCCGAGATCACGTCGCTCGTGTAGGCGAAGCCGTCGACTGAGGCGACGTTGAGCTCGTAGAGCGTGACGCCGGGGGCGACGCCCACGTAGCTGCCGTCCGGGCTCCGGCCGCCGAGGACACCGGAGACGAAGGTGCCGTGACCGACGGTGTCCGGCAGCGCGGTCGAGCCGCCGCTGGCGACGGTCTGGACGTGAACGACGCGCCCGCCGAAGTCGGGCAGGTCCTGGACGCCGGAGTCGATCACGGCGACGCCGACACCGGCGCCGGTCAGTCCCTGGCCCCAGGCGGTCGTCGCACCGTCGAGCTGCGGGTACAGCGTCGCGAGCGACGCGGCGAGCGCATCGGACGGGCTCTCCGTCGGGACAACGGGAGTGTCGAGGGAGATTCCGCTGATGCCCGGCTTGCCGGCGAGCGTTGCGAGGTCGTTGAGGCTGACGGAGACGCTGACCGCTCCGTCGAAGCCGCTGCGCACCGTGCCCAGCGTGCCCGCGGCGTCGGCGCCGGGACCGCTGACGATCACCTGCACGGTGTCATCGCCGACCGGGCGGCCGGTTGCGGCGTCGATGCGGGCGCAATCCTGCGGCGTCGGGCAGAGGCTCAGCATCTGCGCTTGCAGATCCGAGCCCACGCGGTCGAGCTTGCCCCAGGCGGGGCCTGCGGGCGCCGCAGGGCCGGCGCCGTGCTGGGGCGGCGCGG
>DATFMW010000040.1:0-2434 GCA_035266765.1 Gaiellaceae bacterium
CTGATCGCCGCCCACGTCCTGCGGCCGCTGAACGTCCGCCTCTGGTGGCAGCGGAGCGCCTCAGATCCGCCGTTGCCCGAGCAGTTCCACGCGTATGGAAAGAAGAAGGAGACGCTTCTCGCGGGCACCGTCCACGGATCCCGTGCCGACGGCTCCCACACGATCCTCGTCACCGACGCCTTGCAGCAGACGACCTGGAAGTCGCTGGAGGGCACGTTCGCCGAGGCACTCCAGAATGCGGAGTGTCAGCTCGCCGACGGCCGGGCCTTCACGAGCCTCGGGCAGCTCGCCGAGCGCTCGTATCCCGCAGCGAAGGACTGGGGCGTCAACATGGCGCTGGCCCGGTTCGGCGTCGGCGTCGTCGAGCTCGACCTCGGCGCAACCTCCTCCTATGCGCCAGACGGCGGCTTGCTCGCCGCCGTCGACCCCGGGCCGACGTCCGGCGGAAGCGGACAGGGAGTGGAACCCTCCGTCCACGACACCCTCGTCAGGGCAGCGACGTCGGCGAAGGGGAAGACGAAGGAAGGCGCATTCGCCGAAGCAACGCCGGCGACGCCCCGCTACATCGAGTTGAGCGCGCGGCTCCTGGCAACGGCCGTCGCGTACACCGTCTGGCGCCTCGTGCATCCGGAAACGCACACGAACCACGTCGAGCCGGCGTTCCACGGCGTCGACCTCTCGGATCCGCAGGCCGACCCGCTTCGAGAGCGGCTGGGCCTGAGCTGCCCCTCCGCCCGCACGCTGGACAACTTCGACTCCGACCTCAACTCGCAGGCGAGCAAGCCGAAGAACCACGATCCGACCGCAGCGTGGACCGACCTCGTCGCGTACTACCGTCGCGCCTGGGAGCCGACGCACCGCGACCGCGGCTCGGCCTGGAACCGTCACACACCGCTCGCTTCGCCCGACGGGCGCGAGCGGCTGACGCCGTACGACGTGCTCGCCGGGATTGCGCGCCCCAACACGGTCAAGGCGGCACAGGACCGGCTGCCGCTGCCGCCGCCGTACGGAGGTTGGACGCTCGGTCTGGGCGACGCCGACGCGGGCAAGTCCGGGCACGGGAAGACACCCGTCTACGAGAAGACGACGCGTCAGCCAGATTGCCTCGACGACGCGTACCACATCCTGCAGCTCCAGTACGACCTCTGGCAGGTCGGAATCACGCTCGGCGTGGACGCGGCAACTCCGGCCGAGGTGGCAGACAACTTCGGCCGCTACGGCTACGCCGTCTGGCACCAGAGTGGCAAGAGACACTGGCACGAAGCGACGGTTCCGGCGAGCGCGTGGCCCAGATCCACGAGCAGCACCTCTGCGAAGAGGCGCCTCGAGTCCGGCAACACCTCCTTCGCGGTCCGCGAGCTGCGCATCGCCGCCGCGTACCCGAACGCGGTCTACGAACGGCTCGACGCCGCGCCCAAAGCGCCTCGTCAGGCGAGCGTCTGCGGCGACGCCGGCCGCCACCGCTACGGCGACGGGCTCGTCGTCGTCTCCGGGACGCCGCCGGACACGCCGGCGCTGTCGACGACGCCGCTCCAGCAGCCAAGCCCGATCACGGGGAGCCTCGACCCATCCCTGGGCGTGCGGCTGCGCAGGTGGCGCTTCTGCCGACGGCGGTACCCGGTCGCGGTCGACGTCTACTCGTTACGCTCGAAGGCGGTGCGTGCAGAGCGGCTGATGGCACCGCGCGCCGCACTGGCGCACTCGACCGAGCGGATGGCCGTCCTCGACCTCTCCGGCTACTTCACCCCGGCCCCCGGTCCCGACGCCGCGCACCGGTGGCACGACCTCGGCGACACGGCAGGCCTCTACGGCTGGACCGGGCCGCGCAGGATGCGCCGGCACGCGGATCGGAAGATCGTCGACTCGGACATCCTCCCGCCGGTCGGGAGCGAGACGGTCGACTCCTCGTCCGCGACCGGCACGGTCGCAGCGGCAGCGGCTGCGGCTGCCGCGGACGAAAGCGTCATGCGCGTCGTGCTGGCGGCCGTAAGAGCGGAGTCGTCCGGTCACTGGGACGTCACCCAGGCCTACGACTCGGCCGTCTACTCCCTGCCGCTCCGGCACGCGGTGGCCGCGCTCTGGGCGAAGTCCTCGGCCAGGCGACACTCCCCTCACGCAGACGGGTCCACGGTCGGACAGCTCGGCGGCGTCGTGCGCAACATGCAGAAGGACACGGCCGAGATCGGGGAGCTCTACCAGTTCGCCTTCGGCGCATTCGGGGTCGGCGCCTCCGAGACCGTCGGCACGGTCGGCCCGACCGCCTTTCTGACCGTTCCCGACGGAGCGCCGGTCACGTCCGGCACGAGCGGGCACAGCCACCGGGACAACGCCGCCTACCAGGCGTACGCGCAGTGGTTCCGCAGCTGGACGTGGTTCCACCGCTTCGTCTGGGCGATCCGTCACAGCCCGCGCATGCGCCGCGCGATCTACGCGG
>DATFMW010000041.1:0-2852 GCA_035266765.1 Gaiellaceae bacterium
CTCGTACATGGCGGATCAGCTGGGCAACTTCGGCATCGTCGTCGGCATCGCCCTCCTGCTCTCCGGCTTCGGGTTCGTCGTCCTCGCAGTCGGCGGCGCCCTCCGCGCCGGCGGGTGGCTCTTCGCCCGCCAGGAGAAGGCCGCAGCCGCGAAGAAGTCCGCGCCCATCAGCGCCTAGCTCGCTCGAGCAGCAGAGAGGCGGCCCACGGGCCGCCTCTCTGCTGCTCTGTTCTCTTCGCACCGCTTTCCTGAGCGAGCCGCCCTCCGGACGGCTCGCTCTGTTCCCTTCGCACCGCTTCGCTTTTCTGCTCGGGAACGGCGTCCGGCGCGCGCCTCGGTTCGGGCGCCGGCCGGGGTGTGCGCGCCCGCGCAGGTCGGGCGCGCCGAGGGCCGGTCGCTCCGCGGCACGGACTCGCCAACGAGCCGTTCGCTCGGGCGTCATGAAGGCTCCAGGGTCCCGTCACCATCGGTGTCCGGGGCGCTGCATACGCTGGCGTCGTGGCCAAGCCTGCCGTCCAGTACGCGTGCACCGAGTGCGGATATTCGTCCGGGCGCTGGTTCGGGAAGTGCCCGGGGTGCTCGTCGTTCGGGACCCTCCTCGAGGAGCGCACCGAGCCTGCCGGAGCTGCGAAGCGCGCCGCGGCGAAGCCGCTGCTGCGGCTCGTCGACGTCGAGGTCGAGGAGGCGGCGCGCATTCCCACCGGCGTGGCCGAACTCGACCGCGTCCTCGGCGGCGGGCTCGTCCCCGCCTCGCTCGTGCTCGTCGGCGGCGAGCCGGGGGTCGGCAAGTCGACGCTGCTGCTGATGGCACTCGCTGCGATCTCGCAGGAGCGGCGGGCGCTGCTCGTCACCGGCGAGGAGTCGACCGCCCAGGTCAAGCTCAGGGCCGAGCGGCTCGGCGGTGCCGAGCGCGTCGAGATCCTCGCCGAGACCGAGCTCGAGACCGTCTGCGAGACGCTGCGCGCCGAGCGGCCCGACGTCTGCGTGATCGACTCGGTGCAGACGCTCTACTCCGCCGACCTCGGCTCGGCGCCCGGCTCGGTGGCGCAGGTGCGGGAGGCGGCCGCGCGGCTGCTCCGCGTGGCGAAGGAGTCCGGTGTCGCCATCGTGCTCGTCGGTCACGTGACGAAGGACGGCTCCGTCGCCGGCCCGCGCGTGCTCGAGCACCTTGTCGACTGCGTGCTCCAGTTCGAGGGCGACCGCTACCGGGCGCACCGCGTGCTGCGGGCGGCGAAGAACCGTTTCGGCTCGACGAACGAGCTCGGCGTCTTCGAGATGACCGGCGCGGGTCTCGTCGGCGTCCCCGACCCGTCCGAGATCTTCGGGCGCACCGTCGAGGGGGAGCCGGGCGCCGCCGTCGCGTGCGCGCTCGAGGGGACGCGACCGATCCTGCTCGAGGTGCAGGCGCTCGTCGCGCAGACCGACCTCGCGATGCCGCGCCGCGTCGCGACCGGCGTCGACCCGAAACGGCTCGCGATGATCGTCGCCGTGCTCGCCCGCCACGCCGGCATCCCGCTCGGCCAGGCGGATGTGTTCGTCAACGTCGCCGGCGGTGTCCGCATCGACGAGCCCGGCGCGGACCTCGCCGTGGCGCTCGCGATCGCGTCCGCCGCGCGCCGGCTGCCGGTACACGCCGGCACCGCCGCCTTCGGTGAGATCGGCCTGACCGGGCGGCTACGGCCGGCCACGCAGGCCGACCGCCGGCTCGAGGAGTGCGCGAAGCTCGGCCTCGCCCGCGTGGTCGCCCCGGCCGGCACCTCCGCGCGTGGCACACTGCGGGTGGAGGAGGCGGAGACGCTCCGCGCGGCGATTCGCGCGGGCCTGGACGACGCCGAGAGCGATGCCGGAGAGAGAGACGACGGACACCAGCAGGCCCGAGCGGGCGCTCGCTGATCTCGGCTTCACGCGGACGCCGTCCAAGGATCCGCGCCGCAACCCCGAACTGCTCGCGGCGATCGCGAAGGTTGCGCCCGGCAGCGAGCTGCGCCAGGCCGTCGACGATGTGATCCGCTCGCACGAGGGCGCCCTGATCGTCGTCGGCGACCCGAGCGAGCTCGCATTCCTGTACTCGGGCGGCATCAGCCTCGACGCACCCTTCCGTCCGCAGCTCCTGTACGAGCTCGCGAAGATGGACGGCGCGATCATCGTCGATGCCGCCGTCAAGCGCCTCGCCTGGGCGAACGTCCAGCTGATGCCCGACCCGACAATTCCGTCCGACGAGACCGGCACGCGGCACCGCACGGCCGAGCGCGTCGCGAAGCAGACCGGCGCGCTCGTCGTCTCCGTCTCCCAGCAGCGCGAGACGGTGACGGTCTTCGTCGGCCCCCACCGCTACCAGCTCGATCCGGTCGCCGACGTGCTCGCGAAGACGAACCAGGCGCTCGGCACGCTCGAGACGTACAAGCAGCGGCTCGAGCAGGTGCTGACGCGGCTGACCGCGCTCGAGTTCCAGAACGCGGTCGTCCTCGACGACGTGCTCGTCGTGCTCCAGCGGGCCGAGATGACTTCCCGGATGGCAGAGCGGATCCAGCGCGACTGCGTGGAGCTCGGCAGCGAGGGCCGGATGATCCGGCTCCAGCTCGAGGAGCTCGTCGGCGAGGTGCCCGGTGAGCGCGACGCGATCGTGCGGGACTACCACGTCACCGACTCAGGGCCCGAGGCGACGCTGGCGCTCGACGGGCTGCGCGCGCTCGGCTACGAGGAGCTGCTCGAGTTCGGACGCCTCGCGGAGCCGCTCGGCTATGACCGCGGGGTCAACCCGCTCGACCACTCCGTCTCGCCGCGCGGTTACCGCATCCTCTCGCACATCCCGCGGCTGCCCGAGGCGGTCGTCGGCCGCGTCGTCGGCGACC
>DATFMW010000042.1:0-4121 GCA_035266765.1 Gaiellaceae bacterium
GAGCGACCCGGTCTGCCCGGCCTCTTCCGGCGACTCCGGCGGCGTCCCGGACTCGAGCCCGCTCATGCCGCCGACCGCTCCTTGCCGCCGAGCATCTCGAGGCCGATCTGCTCCTCCGAGACCTCGCCGGTGTGCTCGCCGACGATCTCGCCCTCGTACAGGACGAGGATCCGGTCGGAGAGCGACAGGATCTCGTCCAGCTCGAGCGAGACGAGCAGGATCGCGCGGCCCTCGTCGCGCTCGGTGACGATCCGCTGGTGCAGGTACTCGATCGCGCCCACGTCGAGCCCGCGCGTGGGCTGCGCCGCGACGAGCACCTTCGGGTCGCGGGCGATCTCGCGCGCGACGACGACCTTCTGCTGGTTGCCGCCGGAGAGCCCGCCCGCGCGCGACAGCGGCCCGCCGCCGCGCACGTCGAACTCGCGGATGAGGCGGCTCGCCCGCTCGACCAGGCGCGCCGGGAAGAGCCAGCCGAAGCGAGCGGCGGGCGGCTTCGCGTAGTCGTGGAGCGCGATGTTCTCGGCGATCGAGAACTCGAGCACGAGGCCGCGGCGCTGGCGGTCCTCGGGGATGTGGCCGACGCCGGCGTCGAGCATCTCGCGGGCCGACGCCTCGTGGAGGGTCTGCCCGGCGACGACGACCGTCCCGCCCGCGCTCTTGTGGAGACCGGTGATCGCGTCGACGAGCTCGGTCTGGCCGTTGCCGTCGACGCCGGCGATGCCGACGATCTCGCCGGCGCGCACCTCGAACGAGACGCCGCGCACCTTCTCGAGCCCGCGCTCGTCGACGACGCGGAGGTTCTCGACGGCGAGGAGCACGTCGCCGGGGCTCGCGGGCCCCTTCTCGACCTCCAGCAGTACCTCGCGGCCGACCATCGCCCGCGCGAGCGACGCCTCGGTCGCGCCCTCGCGCGGCACCGTCTCGATCTTGCGTCCCCGGCGCAGCACGGTGATCCGGTCGGCGATCTCGAGCACCTCGTTCAGCTTGTGGCTGATGAAGATGATCGACTTGCCGTCGGCCTTGAGGCTGCGGATGATCCCGAACAGCTCCTGCGACTCCTGCGGCGTGAGCACCGCGGTCGGCTCGTCGAGAATGAGGACGCCGGCGCCCCGGTAGAGCGCCTTGAGGATCTCGACTCGCTGCTCCTGGCCGACGGTGATCTCGCTCACGAGCGAGGACGGATCGACCGCGAGCCCGAACTGCTCGGAGAGCTCGCCCACGCGCTGCTCGGCCGATCGCTCGTCGAGCAGGAGCCGGCTGCGCGGCTCCATCCCGAGCACGATGTTCTCGGCGACGGTCATCACGGGGATGAGCATGAAGTGCTGGTGCACCATCCCGACCCCGGCCTGGATCGCGTCGCGGGCCGAGTCGAAGGTCACGTCGCGGCCGTTCAACCGGATCTCCCCCGCATCGGCCCGGTAGAGGCCGTAGAGGATGTTCATGAGCGTCGACTTGCCGGCACCGTTCTCGCCCAGGAGGGCGTGCACCTCACCGCGCCGGACGTCGAGATCCACGTCGTCGTTGGCGATGGTGCCGGGGAACTCCTTGCGGATGCCGCGCATCTCGAGGACGAGCTCCTCGGTCATCGGGCGATCCTAGCTTCGGGGACGGGGGCGGGCACGAGGCCCGCCCCCGCACGCTGCGCGTCGCGCATCTACTGGATGGCGGTCGGCACCTTGAGCTTGCCGCTGATGATGTTCTTCTTGTACGTGTTCATCAGCGTGATCCACGCCTTGGGCACGACGGGGTTGATCTTGCCGACGTCCATGCCCTTGTTCTTCAGGTCGAACACGAGGTCCGTGCCGCCCTGGAACTTGCCGGACTTCGCCTGCGCGATGGCGTCGTAGACGCCCGTGTCGACGCGCTTGACGCCGCTCGTGAGCACGCGCTTCGCGTCGTTGTACTGGTCGACGTCGACACCGATGCCCCAGAGGTTGGCCGCGTCGGCCGCCTTCAGCGTGCCGAGGCCGCAGCCGCCGGCGACCTGGAAGAGCACCTTGGCTCCCTGGGCGATCTCGTTCTGGGCGACCGTCTGGCACTTGTCGGTCGCGACGAAGTCGTTCGAGTACTGGATCAGCACCTTCATGCCCGGTACGACCTTCTGGACGCAGTACTTGTAGCCCGCGATCCAGATGTCCACCGGCGGAATCTTGATCCCGCCGACGGCGCCGACCGTGTTACCGCCCATCTTCTGCGCCATCTTCGCGGCGAGCACGCCGACGAGGCAGCCCGACTCGTTCGCCATGTAGGTCAGGCCCTCGACGTTCTTCTGGTACGCCGGGAGGACGTTGCCCTTCTTGTCGGCGAACGGCGCCGTGTGCACCGTGTAGTCCGTGATCGCGAAGTCGACCTTCGGGAACTTCTTCGCGTAGGTCGCCTCGGTGTTCGCGAGCAGGAAGCCCGCGGCGATCACGAGCTTGGCGCCCTTGCGGATCGCCGTGTTGAAGTTCGGCGCGTAGTCGCTGGTTGCGTTCGACTGCAACGGCAGCCCCGTGATCCCGAGCTGCTTCTTGGCGTCATTCAGACCCTTGAGCTGGTTCTGGTTGAAGCCCTTGTCCGTGAACTTGCCGATGTCGCTCACGAGTGCGGCTGTGAACGACGCCTTCTTGGCGGCGGTTGTCGCGTTCTTGGCGACGGTCGACGTGGTCGACCCGCCGCCGCCGCCGCCGCACGCCACGGCCGTAGTCGCCACAAGGGCTGCCACGCTCCCGAGTGCTACCAAGCGTGAAACCTTCACGTGCCCTCCCTCAGTCAGATGAACGATCCGAAAACCGGTTCCGCGCGATCCTAACTGCGCTCGGGCTCATCGTGAAGGTGGTCGAGCCGGGTCAAGTGTGCGGGCTATTCGTGATGCGGTGCGCGCGGCGCATCGCGACATCGAGCGGTTCTTGGGACCGGCGGAGACGGTGAACGACGCCGCTTAGGCGGCTACGGCCTGGAGGCGCGCCTCGAGCTCTGCACGGGTCGGCAGGCCGGGGACGACGCCGTCGTGCTCGACCATGTGCGCGCCGGCGGCGCAGCCCCAGCGGACGGCCTCGCGGTCGGGGCGGCCCTCGGCGAGCGCGACCGCGAAGGCGGCCGTGAACGCGTCGCCGGCGCCGGTCGTGTCGACGGGCGTCGCCGGAAAGGCGGGTACGAGCTCGTCGCCGAGGCGCGCACCCTGCTCGCCGAGCGTGAGGACGAGCGTCCCCTGCGCCTGCGCAACCGCGGGCGCCTCGGTCTCGTTCGGAGTCAGGTAGTCGACGACGGGAGCGATCGGCTCGGGAGGCGCGGGTGCCGGGTTGAGGATCGTGCGCACGCTCGCGGCGCGGGCGACCTCGAGCGCGTAGAGAGCGGTCTCGACTGGGATCTCGAGCTGGACGACGCAGATGTCGGCGGCGGCGATCCGGTCGGTGAACGCGTCCACGTGGGCGCGCGTGAGCTGGGCGAGCGCACCAGGGACGACAACGATCCGGTTCTGCCCGGACGGCTCCACGAAGATCGGTGCGGTCATCGTCGCCGCGGGCGCGATCACCGTCTCGGCGCGCACGCCGGACGCCTGCCAGAGCGCGATCGCCTCGTGGCCGAAGACGTCGTCACCGATGGCGGTGAGGAAGTCCACCTCGGCACCGAGCCGGGCGGCGCCGACGGCCTGGTTCGAGCCCTTGCCGCCGTGGTCGGTGCGGAACGAGCGGCCGACCACCGTCTCCCCCGCCTCGGGCATGCGGTCGAGCTGCACCGTCAACCCGACCCCGTAGCTGCCGACGATCGCGACCCGTGCCACGGCTGCAATCTACTCGCATCGGAATGACGCGTCCCGTAGGGCCATGTCCGGTGACCAGGTCGCGGGACATGGCCGAACCCGACACGTCCCGTGACCAGGTCACGAGCCATGGCCGGGGCGGACACGTCCCAGGAGACGCGTGGGCGCCGAGATCTACTCGGCGGCGGCGTACGTGTGGTACGACGACTCGTCCACGAGCACGCGGCGCGGCTTCGAGCCCTCGTAGCCGGAGATGATCCCGCGCCGCTCGAGCATGTCCACGAGCCTGCCGGCACGCGTGTAGCCGACACGCAGGCGCCGCTGCAGTAGCGACACCGACGCGGTCTGGGTCTGGATGACGATCTCGATCGCCTTGTCG
>DATFMW010000043.1:0-4205 GCA_035266765.1 Gaiellaceae bacterium
CCTCGACCGCGTCGACGAGTGCCTGCTCGTCACCCGGCGGAAACGACCGCGACGTCTCCGGGGTCATCACGTCACGGTAGCCCGTGATGTCGGAGGCGACCACCGGCGTCGCGCACGCGAACGCCCGCGTCAGCACCATCCCGAAGCTCTCGCCGCCGAGCGACGGAGCGACGAGCGCCTTCGCCGCCTTGAGCTCCTCGGTGAAGCGGTCCTGCTCGAGGAAGCCGAGCACCTCGATCCCCTCGTCGGGCACGCGCATCCGGGTCATGAGGAGGCGGACGCGGAGCGGGTCGGCGCCGATCACGCGCAGGTCGGCGCCGGTGCGGCGGCGGATCTCCGGCCACGCGCTCAAGAGCACCTGGAGCCCCTTCCGCGCCTCGTGCCGGCCGGCGAAGACGATCCGGTGCTCGCGCCCTCCCGGCTCGGCGTGCTCGGGGATGAGGACGCCGTTCGGGACGATGTCGTAGTCGCCGCCGAGCCACCGCTTCGCCGAGCCGGCGGCCATGTCGGAGACGGCGATGCGCCGGTCGAGCCGGTCCGCGAGGAAGCCCCAGACGGGCTTGGCGATCCGCATCCAGCCGAGGTCGCCGCTCGCGTGGAAGGTGCCAACCGACGGGCCCTGCCAGAGCGAGAGCGCGGCGATACACGGGATCGGCGTCATCGGCTCGTGGAGGTGAAGCACGTCGAAGCGCTCGCGCTCGAGCACCTGCTTGATCCGGAAGAACGAGCGCGGGCTGAGGATGATGTTCGGCAGCGTCCCGTTCGCCGGCACGATCACCGAGCGGCCGATCGGGATCACGTCGTCGGGCGGGTTGCCGTGGCGGCCGTGGCGCGGGTGGAGCACGCGCGTGAACTGGCCGGGCGGGTCGTTGCCCATGATCGTCTTCACCTCGCAGCCCTGCGCGCGCAGCGCGTCCGCCTGGAGCTCGGCGTGCTCGACGACGGCGCCCCAGAAGGACCAGGAGTACGGCACCACGATTCCGACCTTCATCCGGGCCATTATCGTCCCCGGCCCGCCGTGCGCCTCCGCTCTCCTCACGACCTCGAGATTCTGGGGCTCGCGCTGCCCGCGCTCGGCGCTCTCGCGGCCGAGCCGCTCTACGTGCTCGCGGACACGGCGATCGTCGGACACCTCGGCCGTCCGCAGATCGCGGCGCTCGGGCTCGCGGGGACGGTGCTCGCCGGCGCGTTCACGATCTTCAACTTCCTGACGTACGGGACGACGGCCGTCGTCGCGCGCGCGTCCGGCGCCGGACAACCCGAGCGGGCGGCCCGCCTGGCGGCACAGGCGCTCTGGGTCTCCCTCGGGATCGGCGCGGCGCTGCTCGTCCTCGGCGAGGCGGTCGCCGGGCCGCTCCTCCGCGGTCTCGGCGGCCACGGCGAATCGGGACGGGACGCGCTCGTCTACTTCCGCATCGCCGCGTTCGGGCTGCCGGCGGCGCTCGTCGCGCTCGCAGGCCAGGGCTACCTGCGCGGCGTCTCGAACCTGCGCCGTCCGCTCGAGATCGTCGTCGTCGCCAACGTCGCGAACCTCGTGCTCGAGGTGCTGTTCGTCTACGGCTTCCACTGGGGGATCGCGGGCTCCGCGGCGGGCACGGCGATCGCGCAGGCGGGGATGGGGGTCGCGTTCGCCGTCGAGTTGTTGCGCCCGGCGGCGGCATCTCGGCGGCCGAGTCTCACGGAGATGCGCCCGATGGTGCGCGTGGGGCGCCAGATCTTCGTGCGGACGACCGCGCTCTACGCGTCGTTCCTCGTCGCGGCGTCGGTGCTGGCGCGGATGGGAGATGCTCAGCTCGGAGCGCACCAGATCGCCTTCCAGCTCTTCATCTTCCTGGCGCTCGTTCTCGACGCGGTCGCGATCGCCGGGCAGGTGATCGTCGGCCGGCTGCTCGGCGCCGGCGACGCCGAGGCGGCGTTCGCGTCGGCGGCACGGATGATCGCCTGGTCGACGCTCGTCGGCCTCGCGTTCGCGGTTCTCCTCGCGCCGCTCTCGCACTGGGTGCCGCGTCTATTCACGAGCGATCCGGCGGTGCTCGCGCAGGCGGCGAAGCTCTGGCCCTTCTTCGCGGCCATGCAGCCGATCGGCGGTGCCGTATTCGCATTGGACGGGATCCTGATCGGGGCGAGCGACACCCGCTACCTGATGTGGTCGATGCTCGTCGCGGGCGCCGCCTTCGTCGCGATCGCCGCGCTCGCACTCGAATTCGGGTGGGGCATCGTCGGCGTCTGGGTTGGTCTGGACGCCCTCATGGTCGTCCGGCTCGCGCTCCTCGCGGCGCGGTTCACGCGACGGCGCTGGCTCGTCGTCGGCTGGTCCTGACGGGCGATTGACACGACCGCCGCCGGGTGCGACGCTCGCTCGGCCGTCACATCGACCACCCGAGGTTCCATGGCTACCGCAGAGCCGAAACTCGGACTGGCGCTCTCGGGCGGAGGGCACCGTGCCGCGTTCTTCCACATCGGCGTCCTCGCCGGACTGGCAGAGCGTGGGCTGCTCCGTCCCATCCAGGTGATCTCGACCGTCTCGGGCGGCTCGATCGTCGGCGCGCTGTACTACCTGCACGTCAAGAACCTGCTCGAGACGAAAGCGGACACCGACATCGACGACGCCGACTACGTCGAGGTCGTGCGCCGCGTCGAGGCCGACTACCGGGCCGGCGCCGCCGCGAACGTCCGCGCATCCGCCTACGCGAACCTCGCCGCCAACGTCAAGATGGCGCGGCAGTCGTATTCGCGCACGATCCGGGCGGCGGAGCTGTACGAGCGGCACTTCTACCGCTCCGCCTGGGGCGAGCGGGCGCTCCGCCACGGCCGGATCGCGATGCGCGACCTGACGATCCAGCCGCACGGTCACACCGGCCCGTTCGACCCCGACGCGCGCAACCCGGAGCGGCGCGCCAAGGTGCCGATCCTCCTGCTCGAGGCGACGACCCTGAACACGGGTCATAACTGGCGCTTCGAGGCCATGTACATGGGCGAGCCGCGGCGCCAGAGCGAGAGCGACGTGGTGAACGACATCGACAAGAACGTGCTGCTCGAGCGGACGGCGTGGACGAAGCTGCCGGGCCGGCTCGAGGACTTTCCGCTCGGGAACGCGGTCGCCTCCTCGGCGTGCTTCCCGGGCGGCTTCGCTCCGGTTCAGATCACGGGCCTGTTCGACGATCTCGTGGTCGAGCTCGTCGACGGCGGCGTCCACGACAACCAGGGCGTCGAGGGTCTGCTCGACCGCGACTGCACGCACATCGTGATCAGCGACGGCTCCGGCCAGATGCCCGACGTCGCCCGGCCCGCGATCCGGATCCCGGCGGTGCTCTCACGGGTCGTCTCGATCTACGGGGACGCGGAGCGGGAACAGCGGCTGCTGCGCGCGCTCGAGCGCGACGACACTGCGTTCTTCCACCTGCAGAGCGGACTCGAGGCGTACGAGCGCGAGCCTCCCGACGGAAAGCCCACGCCGCGGCCGCAGAAGCTGACGACGCGCGACTTCGGCGTCGCCGAGGAGGCGCAGCAGGCGCTCGCCCGGATCCGCACCGATCTCGACGCCTTCTGCGAGACGGAGGCGTGGTCGCTGGCGAAGGACGCTCACGCGATCGTCGACACCATCATCCCGCGCCAGCTCCAGATCGCGGCGCTCGGCACGCCGGGCGCTCCTCAGCGCTGGCCCTGGACGGACACGATCGACCTTGCGAACCCGTCGCCCCGCCTCCTGCAGGTGCTGCGCGTCGGCAAGCAGCGATTCGGCAAGCCGTGGCTGATGCGGCCGAGCTGGGTCCGTTGGCTCGTCTACGGCGCCGCGGCAGCGGCGGTGGCGCTTGCGCTCGCGGGCCTGGGGTGGCTGCTCGTGCCGCACGGCGCCGTCCTCTTCGGGCTGGGACTCGGGACGCTCGTCGCGCTCGGCCTCTATGCGGGCCCCGGCAACCCGGTCAGCCGCGTCCTCTACGACACCGTCGTTCCGGTGCTGCTCGCGGTGCCGCTGTTCGTGATGGCGCACGCGATGCTGCTCGCAGGCCGCGCCTGGCTGCGCCTCGGCCGAGCCTCACCGCCGGGCTAGACTCGCGCGATGGACGGTCTCGCCGAGCTGCACACCCACCTCGGCGGCTCGGTCTCCTCCGACACCCTCTGGTCGCTCGCGCATCGCCAGGGGATCGCGCTCCCGGTCAAGGACTTCTGGGACTTCGACCGGCTCGTGACCGTGTCCGACCCGC
>DATFMW010000044.1:0-2442 GCA_035266765.1 Gaiellaceae bacterium
CGAGCTTCGGCTCGCTGCTCACCGGCGAGCTCGGCAAGCTCGACGCGCTCCAGCAGCAGGCGTCGACCGCCTCGCAGCAGCTCGCGACCGGCCAGGCCTCCGACGTGTCGACCGTCGCAATGGAGGTCGAGCGCGCGAGCCTCGCCCTCCAGCTCGCGGCGCAGGTCCGCAACAAGGCGGTCGCCGCGTACCAGGAGCTCTTCCGGATGCAGGTCTAGCCCGTGACCCTCGCGCGGATCAGAGACCTCTGGCGGAGCCTCGAGCCCCGCGGCCAGCTCACGATCGTCGCGAGCGGCCTGATCGTGCTCGTCACCTTCTACTTCCTCTACAGCTACGCGTCGCAGCCGAGCTACGCGACGCTCGTGACCGGCGTCGACCCGGCGCAGACCGGCCAGATGACGACCGCGCTCGCCTCGGCCGGGATCTCCTACCGCGTCGGCAACGGCGGCACCGAGATCGACGTGCCCGACAGCCAGACCTCGCAGGCGCGGATCGCGCTCGCCTCCAAGGGGCTGACGAACGGCGGCCAGGTCGGCTACGAGATCTTCAACAACGTCAGCATGGGCGCGACCGACTTCCAGCAGAAGATCGACTACCAGCGCGCCCTCGAGGGCGAGATCGACCGCGCGATCCAGAAGATCAACGGCATCACGAGCGCCGACGTGCAGCTCGTGCTGCCGGCGGACACGCTGTTCGTCGACCAGAGCTCGAAGGCGAGCGCCGCAGTGCTCCTGACCGCGGCCGCTCCGCTCGACCCCTCGACGGTGGCCGGAATCGCGCACCTCGTCGCCGCGGCCGTGAAGGGGCTCTCGACCGGGATGGTCACGATCACGGACCAGTCGGGCTCGCTGCTCTGGCCGTCCGTGGGCTCGAGCGGCACGACCGCGAGCACGAAGCTCGCCGCCGAGCAGCTCTACGCCGCCCAGCTCGCGGCCTCCATCAACGCGATGCTCGACTCGACCCTCGGAGCCGGCAAGGCGCAGGCGCGCGTCCACGCCGACCTCAATGTCGACCAGACGACGATCAACCACGTCATCTACGCGAAGAAGGGGACACCGCTCCAGTCGCAGACCTCACAGGAGAACCTGAAGAGCACCGGCGGCGCGCCGGTCCTCCCGGCCGGCACCGCGACGAACACGACGACGACCCCGAGCTACGCCGCAGGCGCCTCCAACTCGTCGACGTCCAACTACACGAACAAGTCCACCACGACGAGCTACGGCGTCAACAAGACGATCCAGAGAACGAAGGTCGCGCCCGGCTCGGTGAACCGGCTCGACGTTGCGCTGCTCGTCGACTCCTCCGTCCCCGCCAAGACGGTCGCGAGCCTCAAGCAGTCCGTCGCGAGCCTCGCCGGCATCGACGCGAAACGCGGCGACACGCTCGCCGTCTCGCGGCTCGCGTTCGCGAAGCCGGCCGCAACGACGACCGCGAAGCCCTCGCCGCTCGCGGGAGTGCTCGGCAACCCGATCGGCATGGTCAAGTACGTCGCGCTCGCGCTCGCCATGCTCGTCTTCCTCGTCATCGTCCGGCGCGGCCTCAAGCGCCGCGAGGGCGAAGGCGTCGGCGCAGAGCCGACGTGGCTGCGCGAGATCGAGCGCTCGGTCGCCGTCGCCGAGCTCGAGGCGGGCCCGACCCGCAACGCGCTCGACCCGGCGACCGCGCGCCGGGCGGCGCTGAAGGCGGAGGCCGAGGACATCGCCTCGAAGCAGCCGGAGCAGATCGCAGCCCAGGTGAGCGAATGGCTGAAGGAGTAGCGACCCCGACCAAACAGCTCCCCGCGATCTCGGGCAGGCGCAAGGCCGCGATGCTGTGCGTCTCGCTCGGGCCGCAGGGAGCCGCCCAGATCTTCCAGCACCTGCCGCAGGACATGATCGAGATGCTCACGGTCGAGATGGCGCGCACGACATCGGTGGACTCGATCGCGATCGAGACCGTGCTCGAGGAGGTCGTCACAACGGCGTACGCGCGCGGCTACGTCGCCGAGGGCGGCGTCGCGTACGCGCGCGAGGTGCTCGAGCGGGCCGTCGGCGCCGCTCGCGCATCCGAGATCCTCGCCCGGCTCGCGACGGTGATCGAGCAGACTCCGTTCGAGTTCCTCCGCGCGACGCCGGCCGACCAGGTGTTCGCGTTCCTGCGCGGCGAGCACCCGCAGATGATCGCGCTCGTGATCGCGAACCTGCCCACGACCGAGCTCGCGGCGAAGGTGATGCAGCTGATCCCGCCGGCCGAGCAGGCCGACGTGGCGATGCGCATCGCGCTCATGAGCCAGACGACGCCGGACGTCGTGAAGGAGATCGCGCACGTGATGCGCCAGAAGCTCGAGACCGTGCTCAAGACCGACTACGCGGCCGCGGGCGGCGCGCCGGCGCTCGCGCAGATCCTCAACTCCGCCGACCGCGGAACCGAGCGCAACATCCTCGAGTACCTCACCGAGACGAA
>DATFMW010000045.1:0-8624 GCA_035266765.1 Gaiellaceae bacterium
CCTCGACCGCGGCGAGCACGGCGAGGAGCAGCACCCCGGCGAGCGCGTAGCGGACGGTCGTCAACGGAAACGCGTCGACCCGGTCGAGCGCCGACTTCCCGACCACGAACTGGCCGCCCCACGTCACCGCGGTGAGCGTGGCGAGGCCGGCTCCGGCTGCTGCCCTGCTGCGCATGCTCAGAGGGAAACGACCAGCCGCGACCGATTATTCGGCCGCGATCCGGGTCAGCTGCGTCCGCTCGTGCGGCTGCGCTGCCAGTCGCGCGGCTGGGCGCCGACCTGCTCGAGGATCGTCTCGAGCAGGACGAACGAGGAGAGGACGTGCTCCCGCGCGAGCGCCCGCGCACCCGCGGCGCTGCGGGCCATGAGCGCCTGCTTGATCGCGCGGTGCTGCTCGGCGTTCTTCACGTACAGCCCGTCGATCGAGTGGTCGCCCGGCGCCCACACGGCCGGGCCGGAGAACGAGCGACGTGCGCTCTTCGCGAGCTGCTCGACGAGCGGCAGGTCGGCGACGCGGTAGATCACATCGTGGAACGCGTGGTTCGCGCGCACCCAGTCGCCCATGATCGAGCGCCGGCCCTCCCCCGGCTCACGCGCCCGCAGCTCCTGCGAGATCTGCGCGAACCGCTTCTCGCACGCATCGAGCTCGGCGATCTCCTCGTCGCTGATCTTCGTCGCCGCCACCTCGGTGGCGAGCCCCTCGAGCTCGGCGCGCACCATGAACGCCTCGTGCAGCTCGTCGCGCGAGATCGTCCGCACGCGGACGCCGCGGTTCGGCACGAACGAGACGAGCCCGAGCGCGGCCAGGCGGCGAAGCGCCTCCCGCACCGGTGTCCGCGACACCTCGAACTGCTCGGAGAGCTGCTCCTGACGGAGCACCGTCCCCGGCTCCAACTCGCCGGAGACGATCGCCTCCTCGATCACGAGCGCGATGTCGTCTGCCTTCGTTGAGTCGAGCGTCACTCCAGGTGAGTGTACGCGGGAATCGTGAGGAACTCGACGAGCTCGGGGGCGAGCGCGAGCTCGGCGAAGAGCCGCTTCGCCTCGTCGCCCGCCTCGACCAGCTCGATCTCGTGCCGCACGAGCGCCTCGTCGAAGCGCCCGGCGCGCACCCACTGCCACACCTGCGAGCGAGAGATCTCGGCCGTCGCCGCGTCCTCCATCAGGTTGTCGATCGCAGCCGCGCCGACCCCCTGCAGCCACGCGTCGAGGTAGCGCGTCCCGACCGAGACGTTCGTGCGCAGCCCCTGCTCCGTGATCTCGCCGGGAGTGTCCGGGATCGAGAGGAGCGCCGCCTCGTCGGGCGTGACGTCCTCGCGCAGCCGGTCGACCTGGTTCGGCCGGTCGCCGAGCACCCGGTCGAAGATCGCGGTCGCGACCGGGACGAGATCCGGGTGCGCGACCCACGTGCCGTCGAAGCCCTGGGCCGCCTCGCGGTCCTTGTCCTCGCGCACCTTCTCGAGCGCGAGGTCGTTCACGGCCGCGTCCTTGCGGGACGGGATGAACGCGGCCATGCCGCCGATCGCGTGTGCGCCGCGCCGGTGGCAGGAGCGGACGAGCAGCTCCGTGTACGCGTGCATGAACGGCACGCCCATCGTCACCTGCGCCCGGTCGGGGAGCACCCAGTCCTCGCGCGAGCGGAACTTCTTGATCACGCTGAAGATGTAGTCCCAGCGGCCGGCGTTCAGGGCACAGCCCCAGTCGCGCAACTCGTGGAGGATCTCCTCCATCTCGAACGCGGCGAGGATCGTCTCGATCAGCACCGTGCAGCGGATCGACCCGGACGGGAGCCCGAGCTCCTCCTCCGCGATCGTGAACGCCGCCGCCCAGAGCCGCGCCTCGCGGTGCGATTCGAGCTTCGGCAGGTAGAAGTACGGCCCGCTGCCGCGGTCGAGCTGCTCGCGCGCGTTGCGGAACATGTGCAGCCCGAAGTCGAAGAGCGAGGCCGAGATCGGCTCGCCGTCGACGAGCACGTGCCGCTCGGGCAGGTGCCAGCCGCGCGGCCGGATCAGCAGCGTCGCCGTCTCCTCGTTCAGCCGGTACGACTTCTCCGGCGTGTCGAGCGAGATCGTGCGGCGGATCGCGTCGGAGACGTTGCGCTGGCCCTCGACGACGTTCGTCCAGGTCGGCGAGTTCGCGTCCTCGTAGTCGGCCATGAAGACGCGCGCGCCCGAGTTGAGCGCGTTGATCATCATCTTCCGCTCGACCGGGCCGGTGATCTCGCAACGCCGGTCCTGCAGGTCGGCCGGCGCCGGCGCGACCCGCCAGTCGCCGGCACGGATCCCCTTGGTCTCCGGCAGGAAGCCCGGCAGGGCGCCCGCGTCGAGCTCGGCCTGCCGCTCCCGCCGCCGCTCGAGCAGCTCGAGCCGCGTCGGATTGAGCTCGCGGTGCAGCAGGGCGACGAAGGCGAGCGCCTCCGGCGTCAGGACACTCCCGTCGGCGGGAGCCGTCACCTGTACCTCGGCGAGCGCGCTCATGCGGGCTCCTTCGCGAGAGCTGCCTCCTCGAACTGCGCCTCCTCGGTCGAGCCCTTGAGGGCGAGCGTCGAGCTGTCGGGGGAGACCGCGGTCGAGACGAGGTCGAAGTAGCCGGCACCGACCTCGCGCTGGTGGCGGGTTGCCGTGTAGCCGAACTTCTCGAGAGCGAACTCGCGCTGCTGGAGCTCGACGTACGCCGTCATCTGGTCGCTCGCGTAGCCGCGGGCGAGCTGGAACATGCTCTCGTTGAGCGCGTGGAAGCCGGCGAGCGTGATGAACTGGAAGCGGTAGCCCATCCCGTAGAGCTCGGTCTGGAAGCGGGCGATCTGCTCCTCGTCGAGCGCCCGCCGCCAGTTGAACGACGGCGAGCAGTTGTACGCGAGCGGCTTGCCCGGGAAGCGCTCGTGGACCGCGTCCGCGAACGCGCGCGCCTCGCCGATGTCCGGCGTCGCCGTCTCGCACCAGAGCAGGTCCGCGTACGGCGCGTAGGCGAGCGCCCGCGAGATCGCGGCGTCGATGCCGTCGCGGACACGGTAGAAGCCCTCGGCCGTCCGCTCGCCCGTGACGAAGTCGCGGTCGTATTCGTCGACGTCGCTCGTCAGGAGCGTCGCGGCGAGCGCGTCGGTGCGCGCGACGAGCACCGTCGGCACGTCGAGCACGTCGGCGGCGAGCCGCGCGGCGTTCAGCATGCGGACGAACTGCTGTGTCGGCACGAGCACCTTGCCGCCGAGGTGGCCGCACTTCTTCTCCGCCGCGAGCTGGTCCTCGTAGTGGACGCCCGCCGCGCCCGACTCGATCATCGAACGCATCAGCTCGTACGCGTTCAGCGGCCCGCCGAAGCCGGCCTCCGCGTCCGCGACGATCGGCGCGAGCCAGTGCGTCCCGTTGCGCCCCTCCGAGTACTCGATCTGGTCGGCGCGCAGGAGCGCGTTGTTGATCCGCTTCACGAGCGCGGGCGCGCTGTTCGCCGGGTAGAGGCTCTGATCCGGGTACGTGTGCGCCGACAGGTTCGCGTCGGCGGCGACCTGCCAGCCCGACAGGTAGATCGCGTCGAGCCCGGCCTTGACCATCTGGACGGCCTGGCCGCCGGTCATGGCTCCGAGCGCACGCACCGGCTCGTCGCGCTGCAGGAGCTCCCAGAGCCGCTCCGCCCCCACACGGGCGACGGTGTGCTCGGGCACGATCGAGCCACGCAGACGCGCGACGTCCTCGGCGGCGTACGTCCGCTCGATGCCGTGCCAGCGTGGATCCGAGCTCCAGCGAGCCCTCAGGCGATCGGCATCTTTCTGGATCCGAGATTCCGGTGTCATGACGCTCCTTGCAGTTATTCGGCGGGTTTCGGATCCTAGATTAGCGGACAGATGCTGTCCAGTGCGGGTCGTCCGGTCAAGTCGACCCCCGCTTTGGATCCGAGATCGCCGCGTTAGTGCGCTGTCCAGCCGAGATCGAGCACGAGCGGCGCACCCGTGACCGAGCGGCCGTCCGGCCCGAGCAGCCAGGCCGCTGCGCCCGCCACCTCGGCGGGCTCGAGCAACCGCTTCACGGCCTGCGGCGCGAGGAGATCGTCGAGCGAGCGCTCCTCCAGCTGGCGCTCGACGAGCGCCGTCCGCACGTAGGTAGGGCAGAGCGCCGAGGCCGAGATGCCAACGTCGGCGCCTTCGAGGGCGAGCACCTTCACGAGCCCGAGCACGCCGTGCTTTGCCGCGACGTAGCCGGCCTTGAACGGGGAAGCGACGACGCCGTGCACCGACGCGATTGCGAGGAAGCGCCCGTCGCCCGAGCCGGCCAGTGCGTCCCAGGCGTACTTCGCGAGCAGGAACGGGCTCGTCACGAGGAGCGCCTGGAGGCGGTCCCACTCGTCCTCGGGAAAGTCGCGGACCGGCGCGACGTGCTGGAAGCCGGCGTTCGCGACGACCGCGTCGAGCCGCCCGTCGAAGCGCTCGAGCGCCGCGTCGACGACCGCGCGGTTTCCCTCACGGGTCGTAAGGTCGCCGTCGGCGACGTCGACCGCGTGCACCTGCCAGCCGTCGGCGGCGAGCCGCTCTGCGATCGCGGCGCCGATCCCTTGCGCGGCGCCGGTCACGAGGGCGCAGCGAGTCACGGTCTGTCACCCTTTCCCTCGTGAGGGGACGTTGGCTCGTTGCGGCGGCCGCACTCGTGGTGTTCGCCGGGAGCGGTGCCGGCGGCCACGGTGCGCAGGCAGCCGCACCCGCAGACAACCCGATCCGCGCGGAAAACGCTCTCCCCGGCACGACTGCGTGGCAGGTGCCCGGCACGGACAAGGCCGAGCTGTACTCGGGCGAGATCTCGGCTGCGCCCGGCGACTCCGTCGAGCTGCACGTCAGCACGGCGTTCCGCTACCGGCTCGTCGTCTACCGGCTCGGCTGGTACGGCGGCGACGGGGCACGGCAGGTCGCGTGCCTGCCGGGCTGCGCTGCGGACGAGCAGGGGCAGATCCAGCCGGCTCCCGTCCCCGGCGAGCCGATCAGGGCGAACTGGCCCGTCACCGACATCCTCCACACCGGTGCCGACTGGACGAGCGGCGACTACGTCGTCGAGGCCGTCCTCACGAGCGGCCCGGACGCGGGTCACGCCGCAACGACGTTCTTCGTCCTGCGCACGCCCGCGGGCGCGGCCGCCTCGGAGATCCTCGTCCAGGTGCCGGTGAACACGTGGGAGGCGTACAACCAGTGGGGCGGCAAGAGTCTCTACGACTTCGCCCCGCCCCGCGCGCACGCGGTGTCGTTCGACCGGCCCTTCGGGCTGCTCGCGCAGTCGCCGCTGTGGTGGGAGCTCCCGCTCGTCCGCTTCCTCGAGCGCAACGGCTACGACGTCTCCTACCAGGCCGACACGGACACCGACCGCAACGGCACCTCGCTGCTGCGCCACCGGCTCGTGATCGTCGCCGGGCACGACGAGTACTGGAGCAAGGCGATGCGCGACGCGTTCGACCGGGCGCGCGCCGAGGGCACGAACCTTGCGTTCATGGGCTCGAACGACGGGTACTGGCAGATCCGCTACGCCGACGACCGCCGGACGATCGTCTCCTACAAGTCGCTCGCCGACCCGAACCCGGTTCTCGTCGACAAGACGGCGATGTTCCGGCAGATCGGCCGGCCGGAGTGCATGCTCATGGCCGTCCAGCACACGTGGTTCGCGCGGCTCCACCACGAGCTCGACTACACGGTGACGGCGGCGGGCGCGGCCGACCCATGGCTCGCCGGGACAGGGCTCCGCGCCGGCGACACGATCGTCGGCGTCGTCGGCCGGGAGCACGACAAGATCAACCCCTACCCGGCCGCGTGCTTCAAGCCGGGTCTCGTCGACCTCTTCCACTACGACGGCCGCGGCGTCGACCAGAACGGCGACGCGATCCGCTACACGGCGCCGAGCGGCGCGCGCGTGTTCGCCTCCGGCGCCCAGCAGTTCAGTTGGGCCCTCGACGGCTGGCGCAGCGACGGGTCGCTCGTGCCCGAGCCGGTGGCGGAGAGCGGGGTTCCGGTCGACCCGCGCGTCCAGCGGTTCACGCGCAACGCGCTCGACGACCTGACACGGCCCGCGGCGCCCCAGCGGCTGCGGGTGAAGCGATCGAAGGGCAGGCTCGTGATCACGATCGCGCGGCCTGCCGATCCGCGCGTGAGCGGCTTCGTCGCGGCGGTCGCCCGCGGCAAGAGCTGGCGCCGGCTCTGCCGCGGCGTCGTGCGCTGCTCCGGCCCGCTGCCGTCCGGGACGGGGCGGCTGAAGGTGGGCGTCGTCGAGATCGGCCGCTGGCACCGGAGCTCCGCGGCCGCCTACGACCTCGTTCACCGGTAGTAGCGGAAGACGAGCTCGGCCACGCAGACGGGCTTGTCGCCGCCCTCGCGCTCGACCGTCGCACCCATCGTCACCTGGTGGCCCCAGTCGGCCTCCTCGACGGCCTCGACCCGGAAGCTGCCGCGGACGCGCGAGCCGGACGGCACGGGCGCCGGGAAGCGGACGCGGTTGAGGCCGTAGTTGACGCCCATCCCGCCCTCCTGCCGCGGCAAAACCTCGAAGGTCATCGCCGGAATCAGCGAGAGCGTCAGGTAGCCGTGCGCGATCGTTCCGCCGAACGGGCCGGCGGCGGCGCGCTCAGCGTCGACGTGGATCCACTGGTGGTCGCCGGTCGCATCCGCGAAGGCCTGGATCCGCTCCTGGGGAACCTCGATCCACGAGGAGGGGCCGAACTCGGAGCCTGCTGTGAGGTCTGTCATACGCCCCACCGTACGACACTCGCGGCCCATGTGTACCCCGTACCGGCGGCCAGGAGCAGCACGAGCTCGCCGTCCGAGAGCTCGCCGGCGCGGGCGGCCCGGTCGAGCGCGAACAGCGGGTCGACACCGCTCATGTGCCCGGTGTCGTCGAGATAGGCGGCGCGGCGCTCGTCGAGCCCGAGCTCGCGGACGAGCGCACCGTGCATCGACGGCTTCATGTGGATGCCGCAGAGGTAGCCGACGTCGGCGAGCGTGGCGCCGCTGCGCTCGAGCGCGCCGCGGGCGGCCGCGACGAAGTTCGGCAGGCTGACCTCGTCGAGCCCGGCCTTCATCGTCGCCGGGTCGGCGACGTCGAGGAACCGGTAGCCGCCGTTCGGGCTGACGCTGCCGCCGGACGGAACCTTCACCTGGAGCGAGAACGAGCCGTCGGTGATCCCATGACAGCCGAGCAGCTCGTTGCGGTCGCCGCCGGCGACGAGCAGCCCGGCGACGGCGCCGTCGCCGAAGTTGAACATGAACCGGGAGCGCTCGTTGCCGTAGTCGAGGAGGTACGACTCGCGGCACGCGGCCACGACGAGCACCGTGCGCAGCTCCTCCTCGGCGAGCAGCATGTCGCGGGCGAGGCGAAGCGCGACGGGCGTCCCACAGGAGACGTTGTCGTACTCGACGGCGTAGGCGCGCGCGGCGCCGATGCGGTGCGCGATCCAGGGCGCCGCCTGCCAGACGGCGTAGTCCTTCCACGTCGAGCCGTAGTACATGACGACGTCGATCTCGCCCGGGTCGAGTCCCGTCTCGGCGACGAGCGCCTCGGCGGCGCGCACCGACAGGTCGCTGACGTGCTCGTTTTCGGCCGCGATGTGCTTCCCCCGCAGGCCGAACTTCTCGACGAGCACCTGCTCCGGGATGCCGCTCCGCTCCGCCACCTCGGCGGCCGCCATCCAGCGCGCCGGCAGGTACGTCGCCGTCGCCGCGAGCGAGATCCGCCTCACGACCCCGCCTCCTTGCGGGGCGGCTCGAGCACGGCGCGGATGATGCGGGCCAGTTCCTTCTCGACCGGCGCGGGCACCTCGCCCTCGCCCCAGAGGATGAAGCGCATCCCGAGCATCTCGCCGGCGGCCATCAGCGCCCACGCGGTCACCTCGGGGTCGATGTCGCCGACCTCGCCGCGGGCCATCGACTCGCGCAACCCCTCGACGTAGCCGGCGGAGAGCTTCTCGTAGTGGAAGTGGAGCATCTCCGGCGAGACGAACTCGGCCTGGCGGATGATCCGGTAGAGGGCCGGGTGCTCCATCGTGAAACGGAAGTAGGCCCCGAAGCCGAGCTGCTCGGCCTCGAGCCGGTTCTCGCCCCGCAAGGACGCCTCCTTCATCGCGTGGCGCACGCGCCGGTTGAGGTCGCGCACGAGCTCGTCGAAGACCTCCTTCTTCGAGGCGAAGTAGAGGTAGAAGGTGCCGCCGCCGACGCCCGCCGCCTCGGTGATCTTGACGACGGAGGCGTCGTGGTAGCCGATCTCGCCGAAGACCTGCTCGGCCGCCTCGAGGAGCTTCTGGCGCGTCGCGGCGCCACGGCTGGAGAGTGCGCGGCCGCCCGTGCCGGTCACGACGTCGGTCACCGCGCCGGCTCCCGGGTGAGGAGGGCGTCCTTCTGGATCTTGCCGAGCCCGTTGCGAGGGATGTCGGCGACGAACCGGAACGACTTCGGCACTTTGAAGCGGGCGATCCGGGCGCGGCACCAGTCGAGGAGCTCCTCCTCGGTCGCGCCGTCGGCGACGACGAACGCGATCCCGGCCTCGCCCCAGCGCGCGTCGGGCACGCCGACGACGGCGGCGTCCGTGACGTGCGGATGCTCGTGCAGGACGGACTCGACCTCGGCCGGATAGACGTTCTCGCCGCCGGAGATGAACATGTCCTTCAGG
>DATFMW010000046.1:0-2224 GCA_035266765.1 Gaiellaceae bacterium
ACCTGGGCGAAGACGTCGCGCCCGACGTCGTCGGTGCCGAAGAAGTGCTGCCCGGCGAGCTGCGGCCCGCTCTTCCTGCCGATCAGCTCGAGGTTCAGCTCGCCCGACCAGTACGGGGTGAGGTGCGGCGCGAGGATCCCAGCGAGGACGAGCACGACGAGCAGGACGAGCGCGGCGACGCCGAACGGCCGGCGCAGATACCGGCGGAGCGCGCGCCGCCACGGCCCACGCGACCGGACCCGCGCCTGCTCCGCCGGCTCGAGCCCTCGCTCCATCACGATTGATCCTACGTCGCCGTCCGGCAGGCGCGAGACTGCGCTCGTGCCCGACGCCGCCACGCTCCGTCGCGAGTTCCTGCTCGACCCCGAGGTGACGTTCCTCAACCACGGCTCGTTCGGCGCCTGTCCCCGCCCCGTCTTCGAGCGCTACCAGGCATGGCAGCGCGAGCTCGAGGTCGAGCCCGTGCGCTTCATCGCCCACCGGCTCACCGATCTGCTCGCCGAGGCGCGCGCGGCGCTCGGCGCCTACCTCGGCGCGGCTGCGGACGACCTCACCTTCGTCCCGAACGCGACCACCGGCGTGAACATCGCGGCGCGCGCCCTCGACCTTCGCCCCGGCGACGAGGTGCTGACGACCGACCTCGAGTACGGCGCCTGCGACCTCGCCTGGGAGCGGGTCTGCGCCCGGGCGGGCGCGCGCTACGTGCACGCCGCCACCCCGAGCCCCCTCACCGGCCCGGACGACGTGCTCGCGGCGCTGCGCGCCGGTCGAGGCGACCGCACCCGCGCCGTCTTCCTCAGCCACGTCACCTCGGAGACGGCGCTCGTGCTGCCGGTCGCCGACATCGCCGCCTGGGCCCGCGGCGAGGGGCTCGTCACGATCGTGGACGGAGCCCATGCGCCCGCGCAGGTGCCGCTCGACCTCACCGCGCTCGGCGCCGACTTCTATGCCGGGAACTGCCACAAGTGGCTCTGCGCGCCGAAGGGCTCCGGCTTCCTCCACGTCCGTCCCGAGCACCAGGAGCGGGTCGACGGCGCGATCGTCAGCTGGGGCTACGGCGCAGACGCGACGTTCGTCTCCCGCACGGAGCTCCAGGGCACCCGCGACCCGGCCGCGTATCTCGCGGTAGCCGACGCGATCCGCTTCCAGGCCGAGCGGGATTGGGACGAGGTGGCGGCGCGCTGCCGGGCGCTCACCCGCGAGGCGCGGGAGGAGCTCTGCGCACTGCTCGGCACCGAGCCGCTCGCGCCCGCGTCGATGCTCGCCCAGATGGCGGCCGTCCGGCTTCCGCGCCCCGAGCCGGGTCTCGCGGAGCGGCTCTTCGCGGCGCACCGGATCGAGATCCCCGTCATGCGGCCCGGGCACGAGCTGCTGCGGCTCTCCGTCGCGGCCTACACGACCCGCGCCGATGTCGACCGGCTGGTCTCAGCCCTCGCGCGGGAGCTTGACGCCGAGCACGCTCAGCACGACGAGCAGCGCGATCCCGACTAGCCAGAGCACGAGCACGAGCCGCGGCCGCCTGCTCTCGCGCAGCTGCTGGATGGCGACCTTCCCCCACAGGATCAGGAGCCCGGCCGCTGCGGCGGCACCGACGACGATCACCGGCGCGAGAAAGATCGCCCGCTCGATCGGCCACGCCATCAGCCAGGCGGTGGCGACGCAGAGCGCGAGAACCGCGGCGACCGCGGCCGGGATCCGGAGCGTACGCACGGGTCCAGCGTACCGCGGGGATACGCTTGCGCCCGTGGACGTAGCCGGGAACTACAGCTCCGGTGAGGACTACGTGGTCGAGTTCCTCGGCTACCGCTTCAGCTTCAGCGCCTTCGACTTCGAGCAGCGGGTGACGGCCGCCGCCGTCAAGCTCGACCTGCTCGAGCGGAGCGAGCTCGACGCCGACGAGACGGCCGACCTCGTCGAGCTCGTCGAGCGGGACGCGATCGAGGCGCCCCGCAGCGCGCTCGGCGAGTACCTCATGCGGCACTGGGCGGAGATCTCCCTCGTCGAGGGCGAGTCGCTCGTCTACTGGCTGAAGAAGCTCGTCTTCCGCGGCGCCTGGCTCGACCACCGCCTGAAGGAGGGACTGCTCGAGGTCGGTTGGGACGACGCGGCGGCCGAGTTCTCGTACCGCGACCCGCACGGCGGCCGCGCGCTGCTCGAGCTGCTGCCGACGCCGAGCTGGCATGAGCTCCGGTACCGCCGGTGAGCGTCCCGCGCTGGTACGCGG
>DATFMW010000047.1:0-2845 GCA_035266765.1 Gaiellaceae bacterium
GTCCGCGCCGGTGAAGGTGGCGCCGGCGTTGCCGGAGGCCGCCGACTGGAGCGTGTGCCCGACGGCGGCAACCTGCGGATCGGTCACGAAGACGGTTGAATCCCCCGAACGAGATCCGGCATCCCACGCTCGACCGGACGAGAACGACGGACGAAGGAGACGGAACGGCGCGCATGAGAGTCGAGATCCTCACGTTCGCCGGCTGCCCCAACGGCGAGCCGGCCCGCGCGCTCGTCGCCGAGGTCGCACGCGAGCTCGGACACGAGCCGGCGATCGAAGCGGTGCTCGTCGAGGACGTCGAAGCCGCCGAGCGGCTGCGCTTCCTCGGCTCGCCGACGATCCGCGTGGACGGCCGAGACGTCGAGCCCGGCGCGGACGAGCGCGAGAGCTTCGCGCTCTCCTGCCGCGTCTACCCGTCCCCGGACGGGACGAGCGGCCTGCCGCCCCGCTCCTGGATCCGCTCGGCACTGGAGCGGGCCCATGAGTAGCGCCCCCGCAGCCGGCGATCCGGCGCCGCCGCTCGAGCCCCCGGACCTGGACGGCACACCGATCCGGCTCGACGACCTGCGCGGGCGACCCGTCCTCGTCAGCTTCCTCCGCCACGGCGGCTGACTGATCTGCCGCGCGGCACCTCGTGAAGGTGCTGAAACAGAAGGAACGGCTGGAGGCGGCGGGCGGAACGGCGCTCTTCGTCGTCCACACGGCTAGTTCTCGATGGTGACGAGCGTCCCGATCGGGGTGTAGGGCCAGACTCTTGCTGCGGTGTCGAGCGGGAGCTCGACGCAGCCGAGGCTCTGAGGTGTCCCGAACGAGGCGCGTTTGAACGCGTGTAGGGCCTCGCCGCCGTGGAAGTAGCTGATCCAGCGGATTCCGGGATCCTTGTAGTGCGTCCCGTCGGGGTTCGTGCCGCTCATGGTGCCGACCGGGATGTGCTCGAAGACCGGCCATGTGCCGAGCGGGGTCGGTGCCGCCGGGACGCCGGTGTTGCCGGGCGAGGTGAGGACGGTACGGCCGTTGTGCCAGAGCGTCAGGAGCTGCGGCACGTTCCGGTGGACATAGACGTAGCTGTAGCCGGCGGTGCGCCGTTTGCCGGCGACCGCGTCGGCGAGCACGGCGTGCCACACCCTCGGGCCGGCGATCCCGTCGACGACGAGGTGGTGCTCGTCTTCGAACATCATCACGGCGCCGCGCGTGATCTTGTTCGGCTTACCGACTCTCCAGAGCGCCTGGAGCTTGCGCGGGGTATGTGGATATCGCCACTGGAAGTGTCCGGCGGGCGCGTTGACGGCGGCGGCAAACTCGCTCCGCATCGTCTGCTGCACGTCCGTGTGTGCTGGCGTCCAATCGAGCGGCAGGTAGCCCTCCTGTGCGAGCAGCTGCTGCAGGCGCAGGAACGACGCGGGCGCGATCGACAGCTGCAGGCTCGTCGCGGTGTGTGCGTCCGCAGCGGTGGCGCCGGCGACGAGGAGCGCGGACGGGAAACGGACGGCGAGGTCGGAGTCGAAGGGCGCGCCGGTGCCGGAGGGCCGGAAGACGAGCGTGTGGTCGTCGAGGACCGTCCAGTGTCCGGGCACGGCGGGCACGAGAGTCGGCTCCTTGCCGCCCAGCACCCGCGAGACGGGCTCCGAGAAGGTGAGCCTGATCGGGGCGAGCGGGTCGGTGCGCGCGTTCGGCCCTGGCGACGCCAGCACAACCGGGTGGTCGGCCTGCGGAAACCACGTGATGCGGACGGGCACGCCAAGCGTCTCCCACGGCCGCGCGGCCGCCGCGACCAGGATGGAGCCTGCGGCGGCTTTCGTCGGCAGCGTCACCGTGCGGCCCGCCACGGCGGCGCCCGCGACGGAGACGCGGTCGACGGGTGCGTCGAAGCGCACCTGTGCGTGCCCGCCGCGCGCCACCATCACCCAGCGGCTCGCGACGTCCGCGACCGGCGTCTGCACGGTCAGGGTCTCGCGCCGCTCGGCACCGAGCGCCCAGCTCGCCCACCCGGGCCGCCGCACAACAACCGAAAGCGAGATCCGCTCGCCGGCTGCGACCTGCCTGCGCGGGGTCAGCCGCCCATGCGAGACGACGAGCGGGACCGCCTGGCCATCGGACGCCCGGGCACGGACGCTCACGAGCGAGCCGGCGAAGGGCTGCAGCTCGACGCGGCCGAGCGCGGAGGCGTCCGCGACGAGCCTGACACCCGAGAAGGCCCAGACAACGGCGGCCCCCGCCACCGCAACCAGGACAACGACCGCGAGACCGATCCAGCGTCCGCGACGCGAGCCCCTCCTCTGTGGCGGTCTTCTGTTCCAAACCCGGGGCGGCGGCGGCGCGGTCACGGCGATCCAGCACAGGGTAGGCGGCAAGACCGCGCCGCCGATGGTGACCGGAGCACACTGACTCTCCTGGAGCCTCGAGAACCAGCTTCGACCGCTCGTCTGCGCGTCGACGGGCGCCGCGCGCACCGCATCCGCAAGAGCGAGCTCCGCCTGGCGCGAGACCGTCGCCCCGCCCGATGCGCCCCGGTCACCGGAACCGGCGCACGCCAGCTCGAACCATCGCACAACAGGCCTGTTTGCAGGCATTTCTCTCGAACAGCCCGCATCTTCCGCAACCGTGTGCGCACGTTCGATTCTTGCCGGCGGCACCGTCTTCCCGCTTCGCCCGCTCCGCTGGCGCAGGCGCGCCTGCGGCGCACGTGCGCAAGCGCTTCGCTTTCCGCTCGCTCGGGAGCGAGCCGGCAAAGCCGGCTCGCGCGCCGCGCCCGCGCAGGTCGGTCGCGGCGCATGGCCTCAGTCCCGGACAGTAAGGCGCACTCGCCGGCTGCGCACCGTCACCCGGTTCGGGTTATGACCGGCCG
>DATFMW010000048.1:0-4834 GCA_035266765.1 Gaiellaceae bacterium
CCCGACGAGGTCGTCCGGTCGCGCGAGCACCTTCTCGAAGGAGAGCTCGCCGTCTCCGTGCGCGAGGACGAGGTCGACGAACGTACCGCCGACGTCGACGCCGAGCCGGGCCGTCACGTCCGCGTTCTCGTCTGGAGGCGGTCGAGTGCGACGGCGGCGATGAGGACGGCGCCGGTGACCACGCCCTGCCAGAAGGCGGAGACGCCCATGAGACCGAGACCGTTCTGGAGGACGCTGATCAGGAGGACGCCGACAAGCGTTCCGGCCACGCCGCCGATACCGCCGAAGAAGCTCGTGCCGCCGAGCAGCACGGCCGCGGCGGCGGTGAGCGTCAGCGCGTCGCCGGACGACGGTGCCGCCGAGGAGAGCCGGCTCGCATCGACGACGCCGGCGAGCGCCGCGCCGAAGCCCGCGATCGCGTAGACGAGGACCATCACGAGCGTCACGTTGACGCCGGCGAGGCGGGAAGCCTCCGCGTTGCCGCCGACGGCGTACACGGCGCGACCGAAGGAGGTGTGGTTCAGGACGAGCGCCGCAACGACGAGCGCGGCGAGACAGATCCAGATCGGCACCGGCACGCCGAGCACGTCCGCGTTGCCGATCCCGGCGAAGAAGTTGGAGCTCGCGATCGTCTCCGTCTCGCCGTTCGTGATCACGTCGACGGCGCCGGCGACGAGCGACATCATCCCGAGCGTCACGACGAAGAAGTTCAGCTTGAACTTCCCGATCAGCATGCCGTTCACGCCGCCGCCCACGACCGCGCCGACGGCAAGCGCGACCGCGACCGCGACGCCGGCCGGCAAACCGGCGTTGAGCACCTCGTAGACGGCGAGCCCGGAGGCGGCTGCCATGGCACCGACGGACAGGTCGAATCCGGCGCTCAGCACGACGAACGTGAGGCCGATCGAGACGAGCATCAGGTCGGCGTTGCCGGTGAGGATGTTGAAGACGTTCGACCGCGTGAGGAAGAACGGCTGCGTGGCGATGAGGTAGGCGCAGAGAACGATGAGCGCCGTGAGCGCCCCCGCATACACGCGCGTGCGGCGGTACACCCACGCCACCGCCGCGACCGAGCCGGCCCAGCCGGGGACGAGCCCGCGCTCCGGGACTTCGGGCGGTGTCTCCTCCACGGCTTCTTCCGACGAGCTCACGCCGCGTCCCCCAGTTGCGTTCGCGGCCCCGTCGAGTACTCGACGAGGACTCGCTCGCTCGCCTCCTTCGCGTCGACCTCGGCGACGACGCGCCCCCGGAACATGACGAGGATCCGGTCGCAGATGCCGAGCAGCTCCGGGTTCTCCGAGGAGCTGACGACGATGCCGATCCCGGACTCCGCCAGCTCGCTGATCATCCCGTAGATCTCGGCCTTCGCTCCGACGTCCACGCCGCGCGTCGGCTCGTCGAGCAGCAGAACCTTCATCCGGACGCTCAGCCACTTCGCGAGAACGACCTTCTGCTGGTTGCCGCCCGAGAGCTGCAGCACAGCGGCGTCGGCATGCGGCGCCTGGATCCGCAGCCGGTCCATCAGCCCGTGCGTCACGCGCCGGTCCGACCGGTGCCGCAGCGGCCACAACGAGAGCCGCCGGTTACGGACGAGCGACAGATTCTCGTGCACGCTCCGCGACAGGACGAGCCCTTCCGCCTTCCGGTCGCCCGTGACCATGCCGATGCCGAGCCGGACCGAGCTGGCGGGGCCGTGGCCCCGTCGCTCCTGGCCGTCGACCCGGACGCGGCCGTGCGTCCGGCCGGTGACGCCGTAGATCGACTGGAGGAGCTCGACCCGCCCGCAGCCGACGAGCCCGGCGATACCGACGACCTCGCCCGCGCGCACCGCGAGCGAGACGTGCTCGAACGCACCCGGCCGGCTCAGGTCATCCACCTCGAGCACCGGCTCGCCGAACACGACTTCGCGCTTGTGGAAGTAGTCCGTCAGCGACCGGCCGATCATCAACTCGGTGATGACGTCGTGGTCGGCAGCCTCCGCGGCGAGCGACCCGGCGACGACGCCGTCCCGCATGACCGTGACCCGGTCGGCGACCTCGTGCACGTCCTGGAGCCGCTGTGAGATGAAGACCATGCCGACGCCGTGCTCCTTCAGGTCCCGCATGATGCGGAACAGCGTCTCGGCGTGCTCGGCGGTGAGCGAGCTCGTCGGCTCGTCGAAGATGAGGATCCGCGCGTCGACCGCCAGGGCCCGGGCGATCGCGACGATCTGGCGCTCGGCCGACCGGAGCGTCGACACCTGGGCCGCCGGCGAGATCCCGGAGCCGAGCCGCTCCAGCACCTCGGCCGCACGCCGCCGCGCCGCCCGCCACTCGACGGAGCCCCAGCGCGTCGGCAGGCGGCCGAGGAGAATGTTCTCGAGCACGCTCAGGCTCGGCACCACCGGCACCTCCTGCGGAACCGCGGCGATCCCCGCCGTGAGCGCCGCGTGCGGGCTCGCGAACGTCCGCTCGGCGCCGTCGACGAGGATCCGCCCGCTCGTCGGCTCGAGCTCGCCGTAGGCGACCTTCATCAGGGTCGACTTGCCGGACCCGTTCTGCCCCAGCAGCGCGTGCACCTCGCCCGCCCGGACATCGAAGTCGACACCCCGCAGGGCGCGGGTGCCGCCGAAGCGCTTGTGCACGTCCACAAGCTCCAGCAGCGCCCCGCGCCCTGCGGCCGACCCTTCGGTCACCCGCGTACTATCCGTCTGCGTCTCCTGATCCGTTCTCAGTGGCGGATCGCGACGGGACAACCGCCGCCCTTGGCGCAGGAGAGCGTGCCGCGCGCGATCTCCTTGACCGCCTTGTCCCAATCGAGCCGTTTGCCGATGTTCGCCTTCGTGTACATGACGACCGGGGTCGCGACCCAGTTCGGGACCTTCTTCCCCGTGAGCAGATCGTGCATCATCGTCGCTCCGACGAGCGCCTCGCGCCACGGAACGATGTCGACCATCGCGGTCATCTGGCCGCTCTTGATCGCCTTGACGCCCTGCGGGTCGCCGTTCTGACCGACGATCACCGGGTTCTTGACGCCCGCGTTCTTGAGGGCGATCGCGGCACCGATGGCGCTGTCGTCGTTGTAGGCCATCACGGCGCCGACCTGGCCGTGGAACCGCGTGATCGCCTGGGAGGCGACCTTCTCGCCGCCGGCGAGGTTATCCGTCGGGTTGTCGACGGTGGCCAGCCACTTCGCGCCCGGATTGAACTTCTTCAGGTACGTCTCGTACTGGGCGACCATGAAGTGGAGCGACGGCACGGGGACCCCGATGCCGATGCCGAGCACGCCGGTGCCGGAGTGGACGCGCTTCCCGACGAGCCTGGCGAGCACCTTCGCGCCCTGGTAGTCCTCACCCTGATCGAAGTCGGCGTTGTACGGCGCGATGCTCGCACCGTGCTTCGGCTTCTGGACGACTGCGTTGAAGCCGAGCACCTTGATGCCGGCCGCCCGTGCGCGCTTGAGCGCCGGGGTGAGGGTGTCCGGTGCCAGCGGGAAGACGATGATCCCGTTCATGTGCTGCGCGACCATCTGGTTGATGTCCGAAACCTGCTTCTGGACATTCAGCTGCGCGTCGATCGGGACGACCTTGATCCCGAGGTGCTTCCCGGCGGCGACGAGGGCCTTCTGGAAGGTCTGCAGGATCGGCTGGGCTCCCGTCGGATTCGAAAAGCCGACGACCAACTGCTTCGCCGCGGCACGGTTCTGAGTTGCGCTGTTCGGGCTCGCGAGGCTGCTGCTGGCGGCCATGACGGCGACCAACGCGGCGCCGGCGAGCGCGAGGACAACACGACGAGTCAAGCGCTTCATCTGGACTTCGACCCTCCTGCTTCGGGGCAACCACCTATCGACGCCCACCATTAAAGAGGAACCTGATCAAATATCAAGTGCCGCTCGAACAGCATGTCCCGGGGTCGGCGCTTCGCCGCGGGCGAAGGCGGCCACCACCTCGCAGAAGCGCCGGGTCTCCTCGATGTGCGGCGCGTGCGCGCTCTCCTCGAAGACGACCGCCGAGCCCTCCGGCACGCGCTCCGCGATGTACGCGCCGAGCTCCACCGGGTAGTACGGATCGAGACGGCCGTAGGCCGCGAGCACCGGGATCGCGAGCCGAGGCAGAAGCGCGCGGTGATCGAGCCGTGCCTGCTCCTCGACCACCCTGATCGCGATGTCGAGCGGCGTCTGCAACGCGACGCGGTACAGGAGATCGAAATCCTCCTCCGTCCCGTGCGCCGCGAGTGTGTCGGCGACGAACTCGCGTTCCGACCGGGGCCAGCGGTCGGCGAGCGCGTCCAGATATCCGTGGAGCGTCGCCTCGGTCATGGTCCAGGGAAAGTCGGCCGAGCGGGTCAGCTTGATCGGGCCGTTGACGAGCACGAGACGGGCGACGCGACCGCCGTCGCGGGCGAGGTACTCGAGCGAGATCGAGCAGCCCATCGACCAGCCGACGAGCGTCACGTCGTGGAGGTCGAGCTCGCGCAGGACGAAACCGAGATCGCCGGACAGCTCGGCGAAGTCGTAGCGGCAGCGGGGCTTGTCGGACTCGCCCATGCCCCGGTTGTCGAACGCGACGACGCGGAAGTCGCGGGCGAGCCGGTGGACGGCCTTGTCCCAGAGCCGGTGCGAGCCCTTCCAGCCGTGGACGAGGACGATCGTCGACTCGCCGTCGCCGCGGTCCGCGACGCGGAGGCGGACGCCGTCAGGCGTCGTGAGGTAGCTCATCGTCGACCGTGTCGAGGAAACGCTCGACTGCGGCCGCGAACTCCGCCGGCAGCTGGTCCGGCAGCGGCACCATCCCACCCTCGATGCTCTCGACGCGCGCCTCCGGCAGCAGCTCGCGCAGCCGCGCGAGCGTCGGGTA
>DATFMW010000049.1:0-8155 GCA_035266765.1 Gaiellaceae bacterium
CGCCGCCTGGAGGGCCTCGATCTCGCGCCCGGGGATCTCGACCGAGTTCTTGAACAGCTCCACCGAGAGACGCGTCCCGACCCGGCCGGTCGCCGAGTGGAAGTGGAACCAGACCGGGTGTGCCGGGATGAAGCCCTCCGGGAACGCGATCACCTCGGCGCCGCCGCGGCCGGCCTCGCGGATCAGGGCGCAGGCCTTCTCGGTCGACGCCTCGCGATCGAGGAAGACGGACGCCGCCTGGACGGCCGCGGCTCGCACTGTCGGATAGGAGTCCCCCATGGGGGGGACCTTATCCCGGCCGTGTCCGGGGCCGCGACCGACCTGCGCGGGCGCGGCCCGAATCGCCATGGCATCTGCGTCAATCCTCCCCGAGCAGAAAAGCGAAGCGGTGCGAAGGGGACAATCAAGAAGGGCCGGGCTTGCCGCACACCTGGGAGGGAATGCTTAGCGCTGCTTCCTCCCGGATCTGACGCGGTTCGCAAGCTCCCACTGCGCGGAGCCCGGCCCGTCGGCAGTGTAGTCGGAGGGCGGCTCTGGAAGGATGCAGCCGATGAGCGGCGCCGCCGGTGTGCAGGGGTTCGGTGTCTTCTCGGCGGCGGGGGAGCCGCCGCGCGTCGGCTTCCGTGCCGGTGCCGAGATCGTCGACCTCGCCGCCGCGGGGCTCGGCGCCGAGCTGGCGGAGCCGTCGCTGAACGCTCTGCTCGCGTGCGGGCGCGGGGTCTGGGAGGAGGTGCTCGGCCGGGCGCTCGAGCTCGTCGAGCGCGGCGAGGGGCCGCGCGTGCCGCTCGAGCACGCGACGCTCCACCTGCCGTTCGCGGTCGCGGACTACGTCGACTTCTTCTCCTCGCTCGAGCACGCGACGAACGCCGGCCGGCTCTTCCGGCCCGGCGCCGAGCCGCTCCACCCGAACTGGCGCCGGCTGCCGGTCGGCTACCACGGCCGGGCCGGCACGGTCGTCGTCAGCGGCACCGACGTCGTGCGCCCGCGCGGCCAGGTGAAGCCGCCGGACACCGACGAGCCGGTGGTCGCGCCGACCGCCAGGCTCGACGTCGAGCTGGAGCTCGGCTTCGTCGTCGGCGTCGGCAGCCGGGCCGGGGAGCCGGTGCGGCCGGAGGCGTTCGCCGACCACGTCTTCGGTGTCGCGCTCGTGAACGACTGGAGCGCGCGCGACATCCAGGCGTGGGAGTCGGTGCCGCTCGGCCCGTTCCTCGGCAAGTCGTTCCAGACCTCGATCGCCGCCTGGGTGACGCCGCTCGCGCTCCTGGAGGGGCGCCGCGTCGAGGCGCCGCCCCAGGAGCCGCCGCCGCTCGCCTATCTCGCGGGCGGCCGCGACTGGGCGCTCGACGTCGAGCTCGAGCTGGAGCTGAACGGGACGGTCGTCTCGCGCGGGAACGCGCGCACGCTCTACTGGACGATGCCGCAGCAGCTCGCGCACGTCACCTCGAACGGCGCCTCGCTGCGCACGGGCGACCTGATGGCCTCGGGCACGATCTCGGGCTCCGAGCGGGGCAGCGAGGGCTCGCTGCTCGAGCTGACCCGGAACGGCGCCGAGCCGCTACGGCTCCTCGACGGCTCGGAGCGGGCGTTCCTCGCCGACGGTGACGAGGTCGTGCTGCGCGGCCGCGCCGGGGCGCTCGAGCTCGGCGAGGTGCGCGGCCGGGTGCTCCCGACTTTCTGACCGTCGGGTCAGGTCTGCCCGTACCTCCGGCCGTCGCCGGCAGGGCCCGCGGCGACGATGCTGGTATTCGAGATGGCACGCATCCTGCTCGCCGAAGCCGACCCGGACGTCCGGAGACTGCTCGTGCTCCTTCTCGAGCGACTCGGTCACGAAGTGGTCGTCCTCGAGGGGCCGCCCGGTGTGGCGCCACGCGCTGACCTGATGGTGCTCGAGCCGGCGAGTGGGAGCTGCCTCGGTCACGCGCGCCGGGCTCGAGATCTCCAGCCCTCGCTGCCGGTGATCTGCGTCAGCATCCTGCCCGAGGACGCGAGCTTCCTCGCGTTCGGCCCGGTCGACTACCTGGCGAAGCCCTTCGCGATCGACGATCTCCGCGACGCGGTCGAGCGGGCGCTCGACCACTCACCGCAAGCCGCGTAGAAGCTCGCAGAGGGTGCCGCCGTCCCCGTTTTGCGGGACGCGACATACGGAACAGTGCTGATGCTCGGGCAGCTTCCGTATTCGATGCTGTTGGCGTGGATGCCTTACGACAGCTCGTGCTTGCCGCCGATGACGACGCCGACATCCTCCTGCTCGTCCGGCTGCGTCTCGAACGCCTGGGCTTCGACGTCCTGACGGCGCCCGACGGAGTCGCCGCCCTCGAGCTCGTGCGCGCCCGCGCACCGGCGCTTGCGATCCTCGACGTCTCGATGCCGTTCCTCACCGGGATCGAGGTGACGCAGACGCTCCGTGACGAGGGTTCGTCCGTGCCGGTGATCCTCCTGACGGCGCGGGCCCGCGGCGCAGATGCCGACGTGGGCATCGAGGCGGGCGCGATCGGATACGTGACGAAGCCCTTCAGTACCGAGGATCTCGATCACGCGGTCCGCAAGGCGCTCGCGGTCGGTGTCTGAAGCCACCGTCCTGCGGGCGTCCATCGCGGTCGGGGTGGCGGCGATCGTCGCCTATTCGCTCCACGCCGGCGGGGCGCTCGGCGCCGGGCTCAGCTCGGGGATCCCCCTGGGCGCCGCGGCCGCGATGACGGTCGGCGCCCGCCGGCTCGGCGGGCGCCGCGCGCTGCCGTGGCTCGCCTTCGCCGGCGGGACGGCGTTCCTCGCCGGCGGGGACACCATCCGGAACGTCCGCGACCTGCTCGGCTGGGCGACTCCCACGCCCTCGGTCGCAGACTGGGTCGACCTCTGCGGGTATCCACTCCTCGTCATCGGCTTCGTGCTGCTCGTGCAGGGCCTCGACCGGGGACGCAACCGGGCGGTGCTCATCGACTCGGCGATCGTGACGCTCGCGCTCGCGACCGCCGTGTGGGGGCCGTACTTCCAGAACGTGAGGAGCAACGGCGGCAGCGCGTTCGACACGCGGATCACGCTTGCCGCCTACCCGACGTGGGGCCTGCTTCTGCTGGCGCTCGCGACCCGCTTCGTCTTCTCGCACGCGCTGCGCGAGCGGTGGGCGCCGATCCTCCTCGCCGCGGTGATCCTGCTCCTCTCGGCCGACCTCGTCTGGGCCGTGGTCCCGGTCGGCTCGACGGCCGGCGGCTGGGTGCATCGGGCCTGGCTCCTCTCGTACGGACTCTGGGGCGTTGCGGCGCTTCGGGCCTCGACGGCGGCGGCCGTCGCGAAGCCCGTCCGAGTCGAGGAGGAGACCCCCGGGTCGTACCGCTTCCTCCTGCTCGCCGTGCCGGTGATGGCGATGCCGAGCGCGGTCATCACCCACCTCGTGCTGGGGCGCGGCCTCACGCTCGTCGACGCGGCGTTCGGCGCGTCGATGCTCGTTCTCGTGCTCCTGCGGTTCGGCTCGACCGTCCGGGGACTCGACGTCGCGCGCACGAATCTCATCGAGCGCAACGTGGCGCTGCGCAAGAGCGAGGAGCGCTTCCGGTGGCTGTTCGAGGACGCGGCGGTCGGGCTCGCCACCGTGGACGGAGAGGGGCGGATCGTGGACGTCAACGAGGCGCTGTGCGGGATCGCACGGACGCAGAAGGCGGGCATGGTCGGTCGGCCGTTTCTCGACTTCGTGTTCCCGGAAGACCACGGCGTCGTCACCGAGGAATTCGTCGCCGGTCTCGAGCGAGGTCGGATCGGCCCGCTCGAGCGCCGCTTGCGCGTCGCCGACGGAACCGAGATCTGGGCGCTCACCGGCTTCACGGTCCTGCCGGAGCAGGACGTCCCGATGGTGGTCGTCAACGTTCAGGACATCACCGATCGCCGCCGGATGGAGGCCGAGCTCGCCGTACGCAACAGGGAGCTCGAGGAGGCGGACCGGTTCAAGGACGAGCTTCTGTCGGTCGTCTCGCACGACCTGCGCACGCCGCTCACGTCGATCATGGGCTACCTCGAACTCGCACTCGAGGACGTGAATGCGACCGCCGACGAGCGGCGCGGGTTCCTGCTCGTGGCGCAGCGGAACTCGGAACGGCTCCACCGGCTCGTCGACGACCTGCTGTTCGTGTCGCGCGCACAGGCGGGGCACGCCTCCCTCGATCTCGATGTGGTCGACCTCGGCCGGATCGCCCGCAGGGTCGTGGAGGCTGCGCTGCCCACCGCGGCGGCGGGCGGCGTCGAGATCGTCTGCGAGGTCGACGGGGTCGAGACGGTCGTGGCCGACGAGCATCGCGTGCTGGAGGCGGTGGAGAACCTCGTCTCGAACGGGATCAAGTTCACGCCTCCGGGCGGGCGCGTCGAGGTGCGCGTCGAGGGTGCGGGGGACGCCGTGGCGGTGCGGGTCGGCGACACCGGCTCGGGCATCGACGAGGACGATCGCCGGCGGCTGTTCGATCGTTTCTTCCGCTCCACGCAGTCGGAGGGGCTGCCGGGCGCCGGCCTCGGGCTGGCGATCGTCAAGGCGATCGTCGACACCCACGGCGGGACCGTCACGGTGAAGAGCGCATTCGGCGAGGGCTCGGTCTTCGAGATTCGGTTCCCGCGAGCCGGGCCCGGATCGGGAGCGGGCGTACGCGACTCGGTGGAGGTCGCCTCGTAGAGGCCGCATGCTGCGGTTTCGAGGGGATTCGGATTGCGAACGGTGGCGAGTGTCGACAGACTCCGATTGTGAACCGGGGTAGCCGCAGCGGCAGCGGCAGAGGTGAGCGGCCTGTTCGACGGGTTCTGATCGAGCGGCTGCCGCTCGTGACGTTCTTTGCCTCGGTCGAACGGCCATGGCGCACGGTCTGGGTGAGCGACCACGTCGAGACGGTGCTCGGGGTTCCGCCGGCGGAGATGCTGGGCGAGGACGCGTGGCTCGACCGGGTGGCGCCCGCCGACCGGGAGACGGTGCTCGACGGGTGCCGGCGCTACACGGCGGGCGAGCCTGTGACGATGGAATACCGCCTCCGTCACCGCGACGGGCACGACGTCTGGGTGCGCGAGGTCGGGGCCGTCGAGGCCGACGAGTCGGGGATTCGACACGTTCAGGGGTACCTCGTCGACCTGACCGAGCGCCGCCAGGCCGAGGACGACCTCCGCGAGGCGATGGAGCAGGTGCAGCTCCTGCTCGGACAGCTGCCCGCGGTGCTCTGGACGACCGACGCGGAGCTTCGTCTCGACTCGGTCGCGGGTCACGATCTGGTCGCGTTCGGCATCGAGGCGGCGAACGTGGTCGGGCGGTCGCTGCATGAGCTCCCGAGGCCCCGGCCCGAGCTGGTCGCGGCCCACGAGCGCGCGTTGCGCGGCGAGCCCGGAGAGTACGAGCTCATGCTGCAGGAGCGCACGCTTCGCGCCCGCGTCGAGCCCCTGCGAGACCGTGAGGGCCGGGTCGTCGGCACGATCGGGGTCGGCTTCGACGTCACCGAGCGTGAGCTCGCGACCGCCGCGGTGCGCGCGAGCGAGGAGCTCTTCCGGGCCGTGTTCGACAACGCGGGCGACGCGATGCTGATCGCCGACGACGAGGGGTGCTGGGCCGACGCGAATCCGGCCGCTTGCGAGCTCATGGGCCGTCCGCGCGAGGAGCTGCTCACGCTCGGCGTCGGCGACCTCTGGCGCGACGCGTCCGAGCCGAGGGAGGCGCCCCGGCGCCGGGCTGTGCGGGGCGACGCAACCGGCACGCAGACCATCGTGCGCCCGGACGGCGCGGTCCGTCACGTCGAGGTCATGGCCCATGCGAACGTCCTTCCCGGGCGGCATCTGACCCTTTTGCGTGACCTGACCGAGCGGCGCCGGCTCGAGCAGGAGCTGTGGCTGACTCAGCGGCTCGACAGCGTCGGACGCCTCGCCGGAGGCATCGCGCACGACTTCAACAACATGCTCACGGCGATCGCCGGACACACGCAGCTCCTCACCCTCTCGCTCGAGCCGGGAACCGACGAGCGGCGTCATGCCGACGAGATCGCGCATGCGGCCGCCCGTGCCGCGGCGCTGACGGCGCAGCTGCTCGCGTTCGCGAGCCGCCAGATGCTCCAGCCTCGCGAGGTCGACCTGAACGAGCTCGTGTCCGGGCTCGCATCGATGCTCACGGGGCTCGCAGCCGACGTGGAGCTCGAGCTTGATCTGGCGCCGCAACCGGTGACCGCGGTTGCCGACCCCGCCCAGATCGAGCAGGTCATCGTGAACCTCGTGGTCAACGCAGTGGACGCGTGCGTGCAGGGCGGGCGGATCGTCGTCGGAACCCGCGGGATCGCCGACTCCGGTGATCTGCCGACCGAGCTCGCGCCGGGCCCGTATGCCGTGCTCGAGGTCGCCGACACCGGCTCCGGCATGGACGAGGACGTGCGTCTGCGCGTGTTCGAGCCGTTCTTCACCACGAAGGCCGTGGGCCGCGGCAGTGGACTCGGGCTCGCGACGGCGTTCGGGATCGCGCGCCAGAGCGGCGGCACGGTGACTGTCGAGAGCCGCACCGACGACGGCGCGACGTTCCGGCTCTGGCTGCCGTGGGCGGGCCGGCCGTCCGCTGCTGCCCCGAACGAGTGAGGCGCTCTCACCCGGAACGGTGATCCCGCGGTACGCCTTTGTGGAAGGCAGGTCTGCGGGTTTGGTGGGTCGTTGGCTGCGTCGTTTCCTGACCACATGTAGGGGACACCGTATGCCGGTCAGCGATCACATCGGGGCCGCCCCGCACGCGGGGCGTTCGTCTGCGAAGGCGGGCTGGGGCGTGTTCGCGCGCGCCGGTTCGTGCGCGCCGGCGCCCGCAGACGGCGGTTCGGCCGGGTGAGCGCGCTCCGCCTCCTCGTGGTCGAGGGCTCGGCCGACGACGCCCTCCCGATCGTCCGTGAGGTCGAGGGGACGTGGCCGGAGCTCGACTGGCGCCGCGTCGAGACGGCGGAGGAGCTCGAGGCGGCCTTCGCCGACGGCGCCTGGGATGCGGTCGTCGCGGACGACTCCCTGCCGGGCCTCGACACGCTCGAGACGCTCCGGCTCGTGCGCACGTACGGCTACGACGGCCCGTTCATCGTCGTCTCCGACACCGTCGGAGAGGAGATGATCGTCGCGGCAATGCGCGCGGGCGCCCACGACTACGTGCGCAAGGACGACCTGCGCCGCCTCGTACCCGCGCTCGAGCGCGAGTTCGAGGAGGCCTGTCTGCGCACTCGGAGCCCGGCGGACGAACCGGGGTTCGGCGCGTCGGAGGAGCTCTACTTCCGCCTCGCCCGCCAGCTTCCCGGCGTCGTCTGGGCGACCGACGCGCTGCTCCGGGTCACCGCCGTAAGCGGGGCGGCGGCCATCGTGCCGGCACTGGCGGAGGCTGCCGTCGTCGGCGTCCCGGTCGAGCGGCTCGCGGCCTCGATCGGCATCTTCGATGTCGCGGAGCACCGTCGGGTGCTCGCCGGCGCGCACGTCGACTACGAGGCTTCCTGGTCGGGGCGCGAGTATGTCGTCCACGTCAAGCCCCTCCTCGACCAGGGCGGCGTCGCCGACGGGTGCATCGCCGTTGCGCTCGACCTGACGGAGCGTCGCACGGCTCAGCGGAAGCTCCGTGAGAGCGAGGCTCGGTTCCGGGCGCTGATCGAGAGCTCGCTCGACGTGACGATGCTCCTGGAGGAGGACGCGACGGTCCGGTACGCGAGTCCGTCGGTCGAGCGCGTGCTCGGGTTCCGGCCCGAGGAGCTGGTCGGCCGCCGTGCGTTCGACCTCGTGCATCCCGAAGACGCGCCCGCGCTCGCCGAGATCTTCCGTCTCGCCGGCGGTTCGCCGGGCGCGACGCGGACGACGACCTACCGCGCACTCCACCGCGACGGCACCTGGCGGTTGACGGAGGCGGTGGGCCTGAACATGCTCGCCGATCCGTCCGTCCGCGGCATGGTCATCAGCACGCGCGACATCACCTCCCGGCACGCGCTCGAGGAGCGCCTGAACCAGGCGGAACGGCTCGAGGCCATCGGCCAGCTCGCCGGCGGGATCGCGCATGACTTCAACAACATCCTGCTCGTGATCCGCGGCTACAGCAGCGTGCTCAGTGCGGAGCTCACCGACCCGGAACTGCTGGCCGACGCGGCCGAGATCACGAAGGCGACCGAGCGCGCCGCGAACCTCACCCAGCAGCTGCTCGTCTTCG
>DATFMW010000050.1:0-9779 GCA_035266765.1 Gaiellaceae bacterium
GACGACAGCCCCCGCTTCTCGGCCGAGAGGTTGACGAAGCGGACCTTGCCGCGGCCGGGGACGTCGGCCGTGAACGTCTCGCGGTGGATCGTGAAGCCGTACGGCTTCAGCTGCTGGGCGAACCAGTTGGCCGCGGGCGCAGCGCCCTCGCTGCCGGCGCGGCGGTTCGGGTACCGGAATGCAAGCTCGTTTGCGAGCTGGGCGGCGGCGTTCTTGTCGAAGGCGGGTGGCAGGTTGGGAGGCTGGAGCGAGGACGGCTTCGCGACGCTGAAGGCGAGCAGCAGCAGCGGCAGGCCGACAAGCAGCCAGGTGCCGCGGTAGAGCCGACCGTTGACCGGGCGCTGAATCGAGCCGGGCCGCGGCCGGCGCCGCTCGGATGAGGGCGGGACGGCCGCCACCGCGATCTATAGTAGGACGCGGGGAGGCGGCAGGCAGCGAGATGGGAGCAGCACGATGACCGAGTCCGCCACCATCCTCCTCGTGGACGACGAAGACGCCGTCCAGAAGCTCCTTACGTACCCGCTCGAGCACGAGGGCTTTCGGGTTCTCCAGGCACGGGACGGCGAGGAGGCGCTGCGGCGGTTCGCCGGCGAGCACGTCGACCTCGTGGTGCTCGACCTGATGCTGCCGAAGGTGGACGGGCTGGAGGTCTGCCGGAGGCTGCGCAGCCGCAGCAGCGTCCCGATCATCATGCTGACGGCCCGCGACGACGAGCTGGACAAGGTCGTCGGCCTCGAGCTCGGTGCCGACGACTACATCACGAAGCCGTTCTCGATCCGCGAGTTCCGGAGCCGCGTTCGCGCCCTCCTGCGCCGGGCCGCGCTCGGTGGGGCCGAGGACGGCGGCCAGGTGCTCGGTGACGAGGATGTGCGAATCGACCTCGGGCGTCGGACCGTCGATGCGCGTGGGGGGCGGGTCGAGCTCACCTATGTCGAGTTCGAGCTCCTACGGACGATGGCGGCGAAGCCGGGGAGAGTCTTCAACCGCCAGGCCCTGCTCGAGGCGCTCTGGGGCGACTCTGCCTACCGGGAGCCGCGTACGATCGACGTTCACGTGCGGCATCTCCGCGAGAAGCTCGAGCGCGACGCGCACGAGCCCGAGTTGATCCTGACCGTGCGTGGGGTGGGATACCGGTTCCGCGATCAGGCGGCGCGGAGGCTCTGAGCAGGGCGTTCGTGAACCCGTTCCGGAGCGTCCGGGTCCGGCTCAGCATTGCGCTGGCGTTCGTCGTCGCGGGCGCGCTCGGCGTTGTCTGGGTCGCGCTCGTACCGACGCTCGAGCGCCGGCTCGAGGACGGGAAGCTCGCGCAGCTCGCCGTCGCCGGCGAGGCGCTCCGTCGGGACGCGCGCACCGTCGGGGTCGACCAGGACTTCGTCGACGACGCCGCGCGCACCGCGAATGCCCGTGTCGTCTACTTCGAGGTGCTGACGGGCGGCGGCACGAGCACGTTGCTGCCCCAGTACGACTCGCAGCACGTCCTCGCCTCGGCCGATCTCGTGCACGACCCGCTCGCGCAGCAGGCTTCGTCGAGCGGCCATGTCGTACGCGGCCGCGTCGACCGCGGCGGCGAGGCGTTCGCCGAGGTCGCGGTGCCCGATGCGCACGGCAACGTGCTGCTTCTCGATGCGCCGCTGCACGACGTGCTCGCCAACGTGCGGCTCGTCGGCGACCGCGTGTTCTGGGCAGGCCTCGCCGCGCTCGCCGTGGCGATCCTCGTCGGGTTCGGTGTGGCGACCGCGTTCACCCGTCGCATCCGGCGCCTCGAGCGGGCTGCGGAGCGGATCGCGTCGGGAGACTTCGGCGAGCCGGTCGTCGATCGCGCCGCGGACGAGCTCGGTGAGCTGGCGCGGGCGTTCGAGCGCATGCGGCTGCAGCTCGCGCGCCTCGACGGCGCGCGGAGCGCGTTCATCGCGAACGCCTCGCACGAGCTGCGCACGCCGATCTTCTCGCTGGGCGGGTTCCTCGAGCTGCTCCAGGACGAGGATCTCGACGACGAGACGCGGGAGGAGTTTCTCGTCACCGCCTCCGAGCAGGTGGCGCGGCTGTCGCGGCTCGCGACCGACCTGCTCGACCTGTCGCGTATCGATGCCGGGCACGTGCGGCCGGCACGCGAGCGGGTGGAGCTCGGCGACGTGGCCGGCGCGTTGCGCGGGGAGTTCGCGGCCGTCGCGCAGCAGCGGCAGCATCCGCTCGACGTGCGCATCGAGCAGGGCGGCGCGGCGCTCGCCGACCGCGAGCGGGTGCTCCGGATCGGCCGCGCGCTCGTCGACAACGCGCTGCTGCACACGCCGCCGGGCACCGCCGTGCGTGTGGTCGTGCGGGATTCGCAGCTGGCGGTTGAGGACGAGGGGCCTGGTATCCCGCTCGAGCACCAGGAGCAGGTGTTCGCGCGGTTCACGCGGCTCAACGGGACGCGCGCCTCCGGAACCGGGCTCGGGCTCGCGATCGCGCGTGAGCTCGCGGAGTTGATGGACGGGCGGCTGCGGCTGGAGTCGGCGCCGGGGAAGACGACGTTCACGCTCGAGCTGCCGGCGCCGACGGCGGAACCGGCCCCAGCCGCCGTCGCCTGAGCGTTTTCACGGGAAAACGGTGGCCACAGGATCCGGCAGGGCCTGGCGCCGGGGCTGGGCACGCGTCGTCCGCATGAGGTGGAGATCGGCGGGTTTCAGCCGCCGATGCTGCGGAGAGACAGGACTTGGCAACGAGCGATGCGGCCACTGTGGATACGGGGGAAGGGCGGCGCGAGAGCACGCGCGCGATGCACCTGCGAATCCCCACGAAGTCCGAGTACGTCACGCTCTGCCGGCTCGTCCCCGCGGGGCTTGCGCCGCTGCGGGGTCGCTCCGACGAGACATTGGCCGACGTGAAGCTGGCGGTGACCGGGGCGGTTGCGCACGCCGTCTGTCGCGCCGGCGACGCCGACTCGCACGTCGAGGTGACGGACGCGCTCGCTGCCGAGCGTCTCGAGATCGAGGTCGCCGGCGAGCTCGAGACCGACGCTCGGCCGGGGGCCGGATCGCGGCTTCACGTCTCGAAGGGCCTCAGTTCGTTGTAGGTCGACCGGCGCACCGCGTATCCTCGCCGCGTCCCGTGCTGCACCTCGTCAACGTCGGCCACAAGTCTCTCGCGGACTACGCGACGATCGCGTCCCGCGGCTCGATGGACGAGATCCGTCGGCTTGCCGAGCCGCTCGCGGGCAAGCGCGTGCTCGCACTGTCGGCGACGGCGTTCGGTGGCGGTGTTGCCGAGATCCAGTACACGCTCGTGCCGCTCATGCGGGACGCGGGCCTCGACGTCGAGTGGCGGATCATCAAAGGTGCGGACGAGTTCTTCGGCGTCACGAAGTGCATCCACAACGCGCTTCAGGGCGATCCGCAGGGTCTGACCGAGGAGCAGCGCGAGATCTTCACCCGCTATCAGGCCGAGAACGCGGCCGAGATCGACGCCTCCGACTACGACTTCGTCGTCGTTCACGACCCGCAGCCGGTCGGGATGATCGACCACGTCGCTCGTGGCGGCGCGAAGTGGATCTGGCGGGGACACATCGACTTCTCGACGCCGAACCCCGACGTGCTCGAGTTTCTCGTGCCGTCGGTCCGTCGCTACGACGCTGCGATCTTCCATCTCGGTGACTACGTCCCGCGGGCCGACGGGTTGCCGCCCTGCTACATCTGGCCGCCGGCGATCGACCCGCTCGCGCCGAAGAACATGGCGCTCTCGGCGGAGGACGCGGCGTACATCGTCGACCAGTTCGGCATCGATGTCTCCCGCCCGCTGCTGACGCAGGTCTCGCGCTTCGATCCCTGGAAGGACCCGCTCGGCGTGATCGACGCCTACCGGCTCGTGAAGGAGCGCCACCCCGGCGTCCAGCTGGCCCTTGTCGGGTCGATGGCGCACGACGACCCTGAGGGCTGGGACTACTGGAATCGCACCGTTGCCTATGCGGACGACGATCCGGACGTGTTCATCCTCTCGAACCTCAACAACGTCGGCTCGGTCGAGGTGAACGCGTTTCAGGTGCACTCCGCCGCGGTGATCCAGAAGTCGACGCGCGAAGGGTTCGGGCTGACCGTCTCCGAGGGGCTCTGGAAGGCACGGCCGACGGTCGCCGGTCGGGTCGGCGGCATCGTCACGCAGATCGAGGACGGCATCACGGGCTGGCTCGTCGGCTCGGTCGAGGAGTGCGCCGATGCCGTGCTCGAGATCCTCGACGACCCGGTGGCGGCACGGGGGCGTGCGCTCGTCGGCAAGGAGTACGTGCGCCGTCGCTTCCTGACCCCGCGGCTTCTCCGCGACTGGCTGCTGCTCTTCAACGTGCTGCTCGGGAACGACGTCGATGCCTCCGAGCTCGAGGTGGTCCGCCCGACGGGCTGATCCGCGTGGCGGTACGTTCCGCCTGTGGCAGTGCGCAGGAAGGTGATCGTCGTCGCGAACCGCGGTCCGGTGACGTACGGCCGGACGCCGGCCGGGGGGCGCGTCGCCCGGCGCGGTGGCGGCGGGCTCGTGACCGCGCTCGGTGGGCTGCTCGCACACCACGACGTGACGTGGATCGCGAGCGCCATGAGCGACGAGGATCGCGCCGTGGCCGTCGAGGGCACCGCGACCGAGACGACCTCGGACGGCGCGCCCTACCGCCTGCGCTTCGTCGCGCACGACGCCGCGGCCTACGACCGCTTCTACAACGTGTTCGCAAATCCGCTGCTCTGGTTCCTCCACCACTACCTCTGGGGGCTCGGGCGTGCGCCCGACCTCGATCCGGCGCTTCATGCCGCCTGGGACGACGGCTACGTGCCGGTCAACGAGGCGCTCGCGGCGGCGACGCTCGCAGAGCTCGAGCGGGAGCCTGGGGCCGCCGTCTTCTTCCACGACTACCATCTCTACGTTGCGCCCTTGCTCGTGCGCGCGCAATGGCCGGACGCCGTCACGTCGCACTTCCTGCACGTTCCCTGGCCGCAGTCGGACTACTGGACCGTTCTGCCGGAGCCGTTGCGCCGAGCGGTGCACGAGGGGCTGCTCGCAAACGACGTGGTCGGGTTCCACACCGACCGCTGGCGGCGCAACTTCCTCGGCTCCTGCGCCGACCTGCTCGGCGCCGCGGTCGACGTCGACGCGTCGACCGTCACCCACGCGGGCCGGACGACCCTCGTCACCGCGCACCCGATCGGCGTCGACGCGGCGGACTTCGACCGGGTCGCCGGCGGGGAGGGCGTGCTCGAGCGGGAGCGGGAGATCGAGGCGTCGCGGCCCGAGCAGCTCGTCGTGCGGGTCGACCGGTCGGATCCGTCGAAGAATGTCCTGCGCGGCTTTCTCGCCTTCGAGCTGCTGCTGGGCCGGCATCCGGAGCTGTGCGGCCGGGTGACGATGCTCGCGCGGCTCGCACCGTCGAGACAGGACATCCCCGAGTACGCGGACTACCTCGCGGCGATCGAGACGGAGGTGCGCGCGGTGAACGAGCGCTTCGGCCGGGACGGCTGGACCCCGATCGACCTGCAGGTCGCCGACGATTTCGCGCAGTCGGTCGCGGCGTACAAGCAGTACGACGTCTTGCTCGTCAACCCGGTCTTCGACGGGCTGAACCTCGTCTCGAAGGAGGCGCCGCTCGTGAACGGCCGTGACGGCGTGCTCGTCCTCTCGGAGAACGCGGGGGCGCATGAGGAGCTCGGCCCGTGGGCGCTGACGGTGAATCCGCTCGACGTCGCCGGGCAGGCGGACGCGCTGTACGCGGCGCTGACCATGCCTGCCGCTGAGCGCCGCCGGCGTGCCGAGGCGATCCGCGCGTACGTGCGCGACCACGATGTCGCCGGATGGATCGTCGCGCAGCTCGCCGACTTCGACCGGGCCGCGGCCGGCCGGGAGCGCGCGAGTAGCATCACGACGAGATGAGCGATCTGTCCCACGTCGACGAGTCGGGCGACGTCCGCATGGTGGACGTCGGCGGCAAGCCGGTCTCGCGGCGGCGGGCGGTCGCACGGGCCGAGGTGCGGCTGGCCGCCGACACCGCGCGGCGCCTGCGTGAGTTGCCGAAGGGCGACGCGCTCACGACGGCCCAGCTCGCCGGGATCATGGCGGCGAAGCGGACGAGCGAGCTGATCCCGCTCTGCCATCCGTTGCCGCTCTCCCACGTCGAGGTGACACTCGAGGTGCGCGAGGCGTCGGTCGAGATCGTCGCCTCCGCCGAGACGACCGCGCAGACCGGCGTCGAGATGGAAGCGCTCACCGCCGCCTCGGTCGCCGCGCTCACGGTCTACGACATGGCGAAGGCGATCGACAAGGCGATGGTGATCGCCGAGGTGACGCTCGTCGAGAAGACGAAGGAGACGTTGGTGTGAGGGCCGCGGTGCTGACCGTGTCCGACGGCGTCGTTGCCGGAACGCGCGAGGACCGCAGCGGCGATGTGCTCGAGGAGCTACTGCGCGGCGACGGGTTCGAGGTCGAGCGGCGGGTCGCCCCCGACGAGCGCGAGCAGATCTCGGCCGCGTTGCGTGAGCTGGCGGGACGCGTCGGGGTCGTGCTGACGACGGGCGGAACGGGGCTTGCGCCGCGCGACGTGACGCCGGAGGCGACGCTCGAGGTGCTCGACCGCGAGGCGCCGGGGATCGCTCAGGCGCTCCGGGCCGACTCCATCGCGAAGACGCCGCACGGGCTTCTCTCGCGCGGCGTCGCCGGGATCGTCGGATCCGCGCTCGTCGTGAATCTGCCCGGCTCGCCGGGCGGCTGCCGGGACGGCTTCGCCGTCCTGCGGCCCGCGCTCGCGCACGCCGTCGAGCTCCTCGCGGGCGAGCGCGACGTGGCGCACCGCCAGACCTGAGACGCCGTTCCGGACATGTCCCGGTCTCTGAGGACCCGAAGTTGCCCGGGCGGGGCGGATGCTCTGCAAGACGGCTTCCCGTGCGGGTTGGCCGGACGAGGATGTCTCGGGTGGACATGTCTTGGCCTCTGAGGCGGGTCGGGGGAATGCCGCGACTTCCCGGCGTGAACGTCACGCGTCGGGACACGGCGGGACGGGACGGGTGCGTATCCTGCCGCGCGTGACCGCGGAGGCCTCCACGCTCGCGCCGCTGCCCGCGCGTTTTGCCCGGCTCGTCAAGATCGAGCACACCGTCTTCGCGCTGCCGTTCGCGTACGTCGGCGCGTTTCTCGCGGTCGGGCGGACGCCGAGCGGGCACGATCTGCTCTGGATCACGCTTGCCATGGTCGGTGCCCGCTCGCTCGCGATGGCGCTGAACCGGCTGATCGACGCGGGTCTCGACGCGCGCAACCCACGCACCGCGACCCGTGAGCTGCCGAGCGGGCAGCTCGGCGCCGCCCAAGTGCTGCTCTTCTGCGCCGGCTCGCTCGCGCTCTTCCTCGCGGCCGTCTGGCAGCTCGACCCGATCGTGCGCTGGCTCTGGCCGATCCCGGTCGCCGGCTTCGTCGTCTATCCCTATCTCAAGCGGTTCACGTGGCTCTGCCATTTCTGGCTCGGCGTGATGGACGGGCTCGCGCCGGTCGGGGCCTGGGTCGCGATCACCGGCAAGCTGCCGTGGCAGGCCTGGCTGCTCGGCGCTGCTGTCTCGCTCTGGGTCGCCGGCTTCGACCTCTTCTACGCGCTCTTCGACCTCGAGGTCGATCGGCGCGAGGGACTCCACTCCGTCGCCACGCGCTTCGGCGTCGAGGGCGCCTTCCTCGGTGCACGGCTCTCGCACGCGGCCACCGTCGCCTGCCTCGTCGTCGCGGGACTCGGCCTGCCGGTCGGCGTCCTCTACTGGCTCGGCGTCGCGGGGGTTGCTGCGCTGCTCGCGTACGAGCACGCGCTCGTCCGGCCGCACGACCTCCGCCGGCTCGATACGGCGTTCTTCACGATGAACGGCGTGATCAGCGTCGTTTTCGCGGCGTTCGTCATCGCCGACGCTGCCCTGTAGCGCCGACGATGAGCGTGTGCGCGATCGTGAACGGCGGCGGGATCTCCGGCAGACGGTCCAGGCCGAACCAGCCGGCCTCCGCCAGCTCGCTCTCGTCGATCCGCAGGTCGCCGCCCGCGTACGAGGCCGTGAAGCCGATCATCAGCTGGCTCGGGAACGGCCACGGCTGGCTGCCCGCGTAGCGGATGTCGTCGACCTCGAGCCCCGCCTCCTCGGCCACCTCGCGGGCGACCGCCTGCTCGAGCGTCTCGCCGGGCTCGACGAAGCCGGCGAGCACGCTCCAGAACGGCCGCGTCATCCCCGCTCGGCGAGCGAGCAGGACATCGTCGCCTCGTCGCACGGCCATGATCACCGCGGGCGAGATGCGGGGGTACGTCGTCGTCCCGCAGCTCGGGCAGACGCGGACCAGCTCGCGCGGCGAGCGCTCGTTCGCGCCGCCGCAGCGGCCGCAGAACCGGTGCGTCGCCTCCCAGTCGAGGAGCTGAGCCGCGCGGCCCGCCGCCTGGGCGAGGCCGTCCGGGCCCTCGGCGAGGAGGGCGCGCAGCGTCGGCGCGCTCTCGGGGGGCGGGCTCGCCGCCGCGGCTGCGAACACCGGCTCGCCGTCCAGCCAGCCGACGTGGAGCGGCTCACCCTCGACCTCGCCGGGCGAGACGATCGCGACGCGCTGCTCCCCGATCGCGACGACCCGCGAATCGGGCTGCGGGCGAGCCGCCGGGTCGAACCCGGGCTGCCAGTCCACTAGCGTCGCCGCAGCGCCGGGTTCACGAGTGCCGGCGGGTCCCAGCCTGCGTCTGACGGGTTGAGGTTCGTGCCGGGCGGGACGATCTCGTCGACCCGGTCGAGCAGCGCGTCGTCGAGGGAGACCTCCGTCGCGCCGAGCGCGCCCTCGAGGTGCTCCATCGTCCGCGGTCCGACGATCGGCGCGGTCACGGCCGGGTGCCGGAGGACGAACGCGAGCGCGAGCTCGACGAGCGTCATCCCGGCCTCCTCTGCGAGCCGGGCGAGCGCGTCGGCCGCCTCGAGCTTGGCCTGGTTCCCCGGGAGCGCGAGGTCGTAGCGCTGCGGCAGCCGCTCTGCGCGGCGGCTCTCCACGGTCGCGCCCTTGCGAAACTTGCCCGACAGCCAGCCGCCGGCGAGCGGGCTCCACGGGATCACGCCGATGCCGTACCGCTCGCACACGGGCAGCACCTCCGCCTCGACCCCGCGCACGAGCAGCGAGTACGGCGGCTGCTCGCAGACGAAGCGCTCGCGGCCGCGCCGTTCGGAGACCCACTGCGCCTCGACGATCTGCGAGGGCGGGAACGTCGAGCTGCCGAAGTAGCGGATCTTCCCGGCCCGGACGAGGTCGGTGAGCGCGCCGAGGGTCTCGTCGATGTCGGTGTCCGGGTCGGGGCGGTGGATTTGGTACAGGTCGATCCAGTCCGTCTGCAGGCGGCGCAGGCTCGCCTCCACCTCCTGCACGATCCAGCGGCGCGAGTTCCCCTGCCGGTTCGGGTCGTCGCCCATACGGGCGTGCACCTTCGTCGCGAGCACGACCTCGTCGCGGCGGCCGGCGAGCGCCTTGCCGACGATCTCCTCCGACTCGCCGGCCGAGTAGACGTCGGCCGTGTCGACGAAGTTGATCCCCGCGTCGAGCGCGCGGTGGATGATCCGGACCGAGTCGTCGTGGTCGGGGTTGCCCCAGGCACCGAACATCATCGCGCCGAGGCAGAGCGGGCTGACCTTCACGCCGGTGTGGCCGAGCTGGCGGAGCTCCATGCCGGGAGCGTACTCGGGCTGCCGCGGGCACCGCCGCGGTGAAGCGGCGGCGCCCGCGTGCCGTCAGCCCCGAGGGCGGCCTGTCACCGCCGGGTGAACTTTCCGAGCTGGTCGCGGAGC
>DATFMW010000051.1:0-3082 GCA_035266765.1 Gaiellaceae bacterium
CCTCGACGGCCGGCAGCTGAACGGGCTCTCACAGGCGTCGATGTACGGAGACGACGCCACGGTTGCGACGAACTACCCGATCGTCCGCCTGAGGACAGCGAGCGGCCGTGTCGTCTTCTGCCGCACCTCCGGGCACAGCACGATGGCGATCGCCACCGGTTCGCTGCCGGCGAGCACGACGGTCGCGGTCCCTGCCGAGATCGAGAACGGCCCCGCGGAGCTCGCCGTCGTCGCAAACGGGATCGCCTCGCCGCCGTGCTCGACGACCGTCGTGGGCGGCGTCGAGCCCGCGCGCGGCCGCAAGTCGTTCCGCACGGTCGGCTCGCGCCCGATGGCCGTGCCGAGGCAGTCGACGGCGAAGCGCGGCCTGATCGCGACGATCGGGCTCGGGCTGCGCTACGTCGCGTGCGGCTTCTACTTCGCCAGTAACTGGGCGGCGCAGCTGACGTGCGCCGAGACGGAGAAGAAGGCGTACGCCCAGTGCACGCAGACGCGCGACGAGGGCTACCAGCACTGCACCGAGACCCGCGACAACGGCTATCGGCAGTGCACCGAGACGCGCGACGAGGGCTACGACCGCTGTACCCAGACGAGGGATGAGGGCTACAACCAGTGCTGCACCTGGTGGCCGTGCTCCTGGGCCTGCGACGCGTGGGTCTGGGTCTCGAATGTCGTCTGTGTCGCGTGGACGTGGGTCTCGAATGTCGTCTGTGTCGCGTGGACGTGGATCTCGAATGTCGTCTGCGTCGCGTGGACGTGGATCTCGAACGTCGTCTGCGTCGCGTGGACGTGGATCGTCGCGACCGTCTGCAAGGCATTCGTCTGGGTGATGAAGCTCGTCTGCCCGTAGGGCGGCTACGAGCTAGGGCGCCGATTCGTCCGTGTCCGCCGCCATCGCCTGCGTCGCGGCGAGTATCTCGTCGAAGTCGGGCACCTCGCTCGTCTCGTACTCCCAGGCGCCGCGGACGACGCCCTCCCCGTCGACGAGGAAGACCGTTCGCTGCGACACGTCGCGCAGGCCGCGGTAGTCGAACGCGACCCCGAAGCCGTGGGTCGCCTCGGCGTTCCAGTCGGAGAGGAGCGGGAAGTTCAGGTCGAGCGCCTGCGTCCAGGCCACGTGCGTCCACGGCGAGTCGCGCGAGATCGCGTACGGCTGCACGCCGGCGGCGCGGAAGTCCTCGCTCCTGTCACGCAGGAGCTCCAGCTCGTTCGTTCAGGTCGACGACCAGTCGAAGAGGTAGAAGACGAGCAGGACGGGCCCGTCCGAGACGAGCTCTGCGAGGGTCGCTTGCTCCTGCGGCGTCGTCCAGATCGTCGCGTCGACGGGGATCGGGTCGTCGGTGCCGAGCATGGGGCGGACTCTACGTGCTCATCCGGCCGCGGCCGGCGAGCCTCGCTCCGGCAGGAGCGCGTCCACCTCGATCTCGACGAGCCAGCGCGGATCGAGCAGGCCGACGACCACGCCGGTGCAGGCCGGGCGCGCCGCTTGGAACGCCTCGCCGTGCGCGCGCAGCACCTCGGCCGCGTACGAGGCGTCGGCGAGCAGCAGACGCGACCGGACGACGTCGTCGAGGGAGCCGCCGGCCTCGCGAAGCGCCTCCGCGACGATCTCGAGGCAGCGGCGCGCCTGCCCGTACGGGTCGGGCGGCGGGTCGGAGTCGCCCGGCATGATCGGCGCCGTCCCGGCGACGAACACGCGGCGGCCGTCGACGACAGCGCGGCTGTAGCTGCCCCGCTCCTCCCAGGCCGAGCCCGAACCGATCCGGCGCCGCGTCATCGCTCCGTAGTATCGAGGGCGTGGAGGCGCTGCGCGCGATCGACGGCTGGGGCGCGCGCACCGCGGCGGCAGGGGTTCTGCGCGCGGGCGCCGATCCGGTCGTGCACGGCCCGCGCGACCACGTGTTCCGCTGGGCGTCCGTGACGAAGCTCCTCACGGGGCTCGGCGTCCTCGTCGCCGTCGAGGAGGGGACCGTCGACCTCGACGAGCCGGCCGGGCCGCCCGGGTCGACGCTGCGGCATCTGCTCTCGCACGCTTCCGGGCTGCCGCCCGACGGCGACACGCCGATCGCCGAGCCGGGACGCCGCCGCATCTACTCGAACAGCGGCATCGAGGCCGCCGCGGCGCTCGTCGCCGCCCGCGCGGCGATGCCGTTCTCCGAGTACGCCCGTCGTGCCGTCGTCGAGCCGCTCGGGCTTTCGGCGCCGTTCGCCGGCTCGCCGGCCTGGGGCTATCGCGGCACGCTCGACGACCTGCTCGCGTTCGCCGGCGAGCTCCTGGCGCCCTCGCTCGTCGCGCCGGAGACGCTCGCCGAGGCGGTCGGCGTCCAGTTCCCCGGCCTCGTCGGCGTGCTGCCGAGCTGGGGGCGGATGGAGCCGAACGACTGGGGCCTCGCGTTCGAGCTGCGCGACGGCAAGCAGCCGCACTGGACGGGCTCCCGCGTCTCGCCGCACACGTTCGGCCACTTCGGCGCCGCCGGCACCTTCCTCTGGGTCGACCCGGACGCGGGCCTCGCCTGCGCCGTTCTCACCGACCGCGAGTTCGGCGACTGGGCGAAGGAGGCGTGGCCCGCCTTCAGCGACGCGGTTCTGGCGGAAGCTCTCGCGTCCTGAGCAAGTCGCCGGGCTGCGGGTGCGCCGCGACCGACCTGCGCGGGCGCGGCTCGAGATGTCCAGCCCTCAAGCCGCGCCGGCCGGCGCAGCCGGCGGAAGCCTCTGCGAGCGGAAAGCGCAGCGAAGCGGAGCGGGCGAAGCAGCGATCAATCGAGCGTCAATCCGCGAACAGCGGCCGCAGGAACTCGTCGAACGTCTCCCGGTCGCAGCTCGCGACGACGGACGGCGTGATCGCCGCGACCGTCGCCGTCCGCGGCACGCCCATCGTCAGCGACACCTCGCCGAAGTAGGCGCCCGGGCGCAGGACGCCCTGGTTGCCGCGGTCGCGCTGGCTCACCGAGAGCATGCCGGCGAAGAGAAGGTAGAAGCGCTCGCCGTCCTCGCCTTCGCGGACGATCGCCGTGCCCGGCGCGACCTCCTCGCGCTCCATCCGCTTCGCGAGCCGGGCAAGCGTCTCGCCGGGGACGCCGGC
>DATFMW010000052.1:0-6293 GCA_035266765.1 Gaiellaceae bacterium
ACTCGACCGCCGCCGACGCGGCCGAGGTGGCGCGGCTCGCGGGCGTCCGCCTGCTCGTGCTCACACACGTCTCGACCCGGTACTTCGGCCCCGAGCTGGCCCGCGAGGCACGCGAGATCTTCGCCGATACGGTCGTCCCGCGCGACTTCGACGTGATCGAGGTTCCGTTCCCCGAGCGGGGACGGCCGGAGCTGCGCAAGGGAGCGGCGCGTCCCGCGCCCGCCGAGCCGCGCTCCGCTGTCGCAGAGTCCCTATGATCAAGACACGATGAGCGGTCTGGTCCAGGTCACCACGGCAGGCGATATCGCGGAGGCGGAAGAGGTGCAAGAGATCCTCCGCACCGCCGGCATCGAGGCGACGATCGAGGCGTCCGAGGAGGACGACGCGTGGGTCGTGCTCGTCCCGGAAGCTGAGCTCGAGGCAGCGCAGGAGGCAATCGAGGCGCTGACGGAGCCCGACGACCTCACTGCCGAGCCGTAGCAGCGGTCCCCGGTGTCCGCGCGTCACGACTTCGGCGCCCGCGCAGCGCGCTACGACGACCTACGTCCGCCGGACGCCGCGTGGTGGGAGGTCTACGAGTCGATCGTCCGCGCGGGCGACCTGCGCGGCCGGCGCGTGCTCGAGGTCGGCTGCGGCACGGGCCTGCTAGCCGCCGCGCTCGCCGAGCGCGACGCTGCGAAGGTATGGGCGGTAGACGCCGAGCCGGCGATGGTCGAGGTCGCGCGCCGGCGGCTCCCGAGCGTCCGGGTGGCGCGCGCCGAGGTGCTGCCGTTCAAGGACGGGTGGTTCGAGCGGGTCGTGCTCCGGCTCGCGGTGCACCTGGTCGAGCGCGAGCGCGCACTGGCGGAGCTTCGGCGCGTGCTCGGCGCCGGCGGCCGCGCCGTGATCGCCACCTTCGATCTGTCGCACTTCGACGGCTTTTGGCTCGACCGCCTGTTCCCGCGGCTCCGGGAGATCGACCTGGCCCGGTTCCCGGCCCCGGGGGCGCTGTGCGCCGAGCTCGAGGCCGTCGGCTTCGCGGCGACCCGGATCGTCCGGCTCTCGCTCGCGACCGAGTCGTCGCGGGAGACGCAACTCGAGAAGATCCGCGGCCGCCACATCTCGACGTTCGACCTCCTGACCGATGCCGAGCTCGCGAAGGGCACTGCACGCGCCGAGCGGGAGCTCCCCGAGCGCGTCGAGAGCCGCCAGGAGTGGGCGATCGTCGTGGCCGACGCCTGACGCTCTCGTCACACCGGTGCCTGGCACCGCGGCCGCCGCCGTCACACTCTCGTGACACCTCCTCCGCATGGTTCCTGGGCTCGTGACGCTTTCGTGAGGAAGGTGCCAGGCACGTTTCCGAGCTAGGATCTCGCGCATGACAACGGCGGTCTTCCGTGCCCGCGGCTCCCGTGCCCTCGGCGCGGCCGCCGCGCGGTCGCCACTACCTGCGTAGCCGCGCCCTCGCCGACGACCTCGTCCGCGACGCCTGCGTCCAGCCGGGCTCGCTCGTGCTCGACCTCGGCTCCGGCGGCGGCATCCTCGCCCGCGCGCTCGCGGACGCAGAGGCCCGGGTGCTCGCCGTCGAGCTCGACCCGCAGGCAGCCGCGGGGCTCCGTTCGCGGTTTGCGGCCGAGCCGCGCGTCACCGTGCTCAGAGCCGACGCGACCCGCCTCGCTCTGCCGCAGGAGCCGTTCTCCGTCCTCGCGAACCTGCCCTTCGCCGCCGGCACGGCGATCCTCCGCTCACTCCTCGACGATGCACGCGTTCCCGTGCGGCAGGTCGACGCGATCGTGGAGTGGGGCCTCGCCACCAAGCGAACGGCGGTCTGGCCCTCGACGCTCCTCGGCTGCGCCTGGGGCGCCTGGCACGCGCTGAGCCTGCCGCGCCGCGTCCCGCGCGCCTGCTTCGCGCCTCCGCCCTCGGTGGACGCAGCCGTCTTCCGCGCCGTGCGCCGCGCCGAGCCGCTCGTGCCGATCGCCGAGGCGACGGCCTACGTCGCGCTGCTCCGGCGCGCCTTCGCCGCGCAGGCTCCCGTCGAGCGCCTGCTCCCACGTGGAGTTGTACGGCGCGTGGCGCGCGAGCTCGGCTTCGACCCGCGCGCGCTGCCGCGTGACCTCGACGCGCGCCAGTGGGCTGCGCTGCACGCCGCGACGGCCGCTAGATCTGCCAGGCCCCGCCGACGAGCACCGGCACCTCGGTGCCCGCCTTCGTCACGCCCGTGACCGTCACCTCGTCGGAGCCGACCATGAAGTCGACGTGGATCGCGCTCTCGTTGATCCGCGGCAGGTCGGCCGCGTCGGCGACCGGGCTCGAGTACGCGTCGCCGAGCGCGAGATGGCAGGCGGCGTTCTCGTCGAGGAGTGTCGTGAAGAACGTCCGGTCGAGCTTGCCGATCCGGCTCTCACGGTCGACGAGCGCAACCTCACCGAGCCGGGACGCACCGGGATCGACGGCGCAACGCCGGCGCAGCGCGTCCGCGTTCGTATCCGCCTCGATCTCGACCGCGCGGCCGCCCTCGAAACGCACCCGGAGGCCGGTGACGAGCGAGCCGGCGACGTCGAGCGGCTTCGTCGCGGCGACGACGCCCTCCGTCCGCTCCGGGTCGGGCGTCGTGTAGACCTCCTCGGTCGGAAGGTTCGGGACGTGGCGAACGCCCGTGCGCGTATGCGAGGCGCCGCCCTCCTTCGCGAAGCGCGAGCTGGGGAGGAGGCCGACCGTCAGGTCGGTCCCCGGCCCCACGAAGCGAAGCGCGTCGAGCTCGAGCGCATCGAGCCGGCTCGCCACCTGCCAGATCTCGTCGATCCGCCGCGTCCACGCCGCCGCCGGGTCGGGCTCGTCGAGCCGGCAGACGTGCACGACGTCGTTCCAGAGCCGGTCGAGCGCCTCGCCGGGCGCAAGCCCGGGATAGACGACCTCCGCCCAGCGCTCCGTCGGATACGGCGACAGCGTCCACGCGACGGAGCGCTCTTCGACCACCCTGAACGTCTCCGCGATCGACGGCAGCCGGTCGCGGCCCGCGCGCGCCGGATCCACGCCGTCGAGGAGCCCGGGCGGCACGAGCGGGACGAGGACGACACGGGCCGCATTCAGCTCGCCGAGGTCGAGCATCCTTCTCCCGAGCCACGGCGGCACCCAATCGAGCGTGTCCTCGGCGGCGAACTCGTCGCGGATCCGTTTCGCGTCCGCGTCGAAGTACGCGACATCGACGTAGCGGGCGCCGCGCTCGTACGCCCGGCGCGTGACCTCCCGGACGAGCGGCTGCGCCTCGGGCACCGCCTCCACCGCGAGCACCTGCCCCGGCTGAACGTTCGCGCCGACCGAGACGATGAGGTCCGCGTAGCGCTCCAGGGTCGGCCCGTCCACGGCTCGGCACGCTATCCGATCGAACCGCGAGCCGTCCGCGCGGCCCGCTAGAGTGCTCCCGACTGCAGACGCCCCTTTAAGCCGGTCCCGCGAGGCCGGAAAGGAGTTTGAATGACCGTGCACGTCCCCGCACCTGCGACCCCTGCCGCGCTGTGAGCGCGACGGAGGTGTCCGGGAAGGTTCTCCTCGACGCATCGGCGCTCTCCCGGACGCTCACGCGCATCGCGCACGAGATCATCGAGGGCAATCCTGATCTCGACGAGCTCGCGCTTGTCGGCATCCAGACGCGCGGCGTCCCGCTCGCGCACCGGCTCGCACGGCTGATCGAGGAGCGCGCAGGCGACGCGCCCGCGCTCGGCGCCGTCGACATCACCTTCTACCGCGACGACGTGACCGTCCGCGGCGGCGAGGCGCCGCTCGCGGCGCAGCCACTCGTCCGCGCCACCCAGCTCGACTTCCCGCTCGACGGGCGCACCGTCGTCCTCGTCGACGACGTCCTCTACACGGGCCGCACGATCCGGGCCGCGATCGAGGCGCTCTTCGACTACGGCCGGCCCGCGCGCGTCCAGCTTGCCGTCCTCGTCGACCGCGGCCATCGCGAGCTGCCGATCCGCCCCGACTACGTCGGCAAGAACCTCCCGACCTCCCGCACCGAGCGGATTCAGGTGCAGCTCGTCGAGATCGACGAGGTCGACCGCATCCTGCTCGTTCCCACCTCCGAGGAGGGCTCGCGATGAGTGCCGCAGCGAAACCGACCGTCCGTCTCGTCCGCGACGACCTCCGGCCGCCCAAGCCGCCGCCGCGGCGCCACCTGATCTCGGTCGCCGACCTCACGCGCGACGACGTCGAGCGCCTGCTCGGAACGGCGCGCAACTTCGCCGACTCGCTCGACCGGCACGTGAAGAAGCTGCCGACGCTGAAGGGGCATCTCGTCGTCAACCTCTTCTACGAGTCCTCGACACGCACCTCGTCGAGCTTCGAGCTCGCGGCGAAGCGGCTCTCGGCGGACACGCTCAACATCAAGTCCGTCGGCTCGTCGGTGGACAAGGGCGAATCGCTCAAGGACACGGCGCTCACGCTCGGCGCCTACGACCCGAACGTGATCGTGATCCGGCATCCGCAGATCGGGGCGCCGCAGCTCGTCGCCCGGGTCACGGACGCCCACGTCGTCAACGCCGGGGACGGCAAGCACCAGCACCCGACGCAGGCGCTCCTCGACCTCTACACGCTGCAACAGGAGGTCGGGAGCCTCGAGGGGCTCCACGTCGCGATCGTCGGCGACGTCCTCCACTCGCGCGTCGCCCGCTCGCTCCTGCAGGCGTTCGAGCTCGTCGGCACGCACACGATCCTCGTCGGGCCGCCGGCGCTCCTGCCGCGCGACCTGCCGGCGAAGGCGACGACCGACATCGGCGCGATCCGCGACGCCGACGTCGTCTACGTCCTGCGGATGCAGAACGAACGGATGCAGGCGGGCGCGAACTTCGTCCCGAGCCTGCGCGAGTACAGCGCCCGCTGGGGGATCACGCCCGAGCGGCTACGGCCCGGCCAGAAGGTCATGCATCCGGGCCCGATGAACCGCGGCGTCGAGATCGACGGCCGCGTCGCCGACTCGCCGGACTCGCTCGTCACCACGGAGGTCCGCTCCGGGCTCGTCGTCCGGATGGCGGTGCTCTACGACGTCCTCACGGGCGGCCCCGTCGGGGTCCGCGCGCTCGCAGCGGCGGAGGTGGCGTGATGGCGCTCTGGGTGAAGGAGCGGCCCGGCGAGGACATCGTCGTTCGCGGCGCCCGCGTCCTCGACCCGGTCGAGGGCGTCGACGCCGTCCTCGACGTCCGCATCGACGGCGGCGCGATCGCCGAGGTCGCGCCCCAGGTCGAGGCCGGCGCGCACCGCGTCGTCGAAGGGGCCGGGCTCGTGCTCGCGCCCGCGTTCGTCGACCCGCACGTCCATCTCCGCACGCCGGGCCGCGAGGACGAGGAGACGATCGCCACCGGCACTGCCGCGGCGGCGGCCGGCGGCTTCTGCGCGATCCTCGCGATGCCGAACACCGACCCGGTCGTCGACTCGGCCGCCACGCTCGGCGCGCTCGTCGAGACGGCCCGGCGCGAGGCGGAGGTGCAAGTCGGCTTCCTCGCGGCGATCACGCGCAAGCAGGCCGGCGAGGAGCTGGCCGAGTTGGGCGAGCTCGCCGACGCCGGCGCGGTCGCGTTCTCCGACGACGGCATGCCGGTCGCCTCGGCGGCGCTGCTGCGGCGCGCGCTCCAGTACTCGTCGGTGACCGGGCGGATCCTCGCACTCCACTGCGAGGAGCCCTCGCTCTCGCGCGGCGCCCACGTCCACGAGGGCGCCGTCGCGGCCGAGCTCGGGTTCGCCGGCTACCCGTCGGTGGCCGAGTCCGTCGACGTCGAGCGCAACCTCGCGCTCGCCGCCTACGAGGGGCGGCCGCTCCACATCCTCCACCTCTCGGCCGCCGAATCGGTCGCGGCCCTCCGCCGCGCCCGGGAGGCCGGCGTGCAGGCCAGCGGCGAGGTCACCCCGCACCACCTCGTCCTCACCGACGAGGCCGTCCGCTCGCTCGACCCGAACGTGAAGATGAACCCGCCGCTGCGGGCCGAGTCCGACCGGGTCGCGCTCCTCGAGGCGCTTCGCGACGGGACGATCGAGGCGGTTGCGACCGACCACGCCCCGCACGCGCGGCACGAGAAGGAGGTGCCGTTCGAGGCGGCGCCGTTCGGCGTCACCGGGCTCGAGACGGCGTTCGCGGTGCTCAACACCCACCTCGTGCAACCGGGCCTGCTGCCGCTCGAGACGCTGCTCGAGCGGATGTCCGCCGGACCCGCGCGGATCTTCGAGCTCGACCGGCCGCGGATCGCGCCCGGCGCCACCGCGAATCTCGTTCTCCTCGACCTCGAGCGGACCTGGGTCGTCGGCGAGGAGCCGTTCCGGTC
>DATFMW010000053.1:0-3200 GCA_035266765.1 Gaiellaceae bacterium
CACGTGGTGCTCACGTTCGTGCCGAGCTGCGGCATCTGCAGCGAGTGCTCGAGCGGCCGGCCCGCTCTCTGCGGCGAAGCGGCGCGCGCGAACACGGCGGGCTGCCTCCTCGGCGGCGACCGGCGCCTTCACCGGAACGGCCACGACATCCACCACCACCTCGGCGTCTCGGCGTTCGCCGACTACGCGGTCGTCTCGCGCCGCTCGGCGGTGATCATCCCGCGCGAGATCCCGCTCGAGACCGCCGCGCTCTTCGGCTGCGCGATCCTCACCGGCGCGGGGTCCGTGCTCGAGACGGCGTCCGTCCGGCCCGGCGAGTCGGCGGCCGTCTTCGGACTCGGCGGCGTCGGCCTCGCGGCGATCATGGGCGCCGTCGTCGCGGGCGCGAACGCGATCGTCGGCGTCGACCCGGTCGCCGAGCGGCGCGCGCTCGCGCTCGAGCTCGGCGCGACCGCAGTCTTCGCGCCCGAGGAGGCGGAGGAGGCGATCCGCGACCTCACGGGCGGCGGCGCGCGCTACACGTTCGAGACGGCCGGCAAGGCGGCCGCGTTCGAGACCGCGTACCGCTCGACCGCCCGCGGCGGCACGACCGTCGCCGTCGGCCTGCCGCACCCCGAGTCGACCGTCGCGCTCTCGACCGCCTCGGTCGTCGCCGAGGGCCGCACGATCGTCGGCTCGTACATGGGCTCGACCGCGCCGCAGCGCGACGTCCCGCGCCTGATGGCGCTCTGGGCGGCCGGCCGGCTCCCGGTCGAGCGGCTCCACTCCGGCTCGATCCGGCTCGCCGACGTCAACGAGGGGATGGACGCACTCGCCTCGGGGACCGCCGTCCGCCAGGTGATCCGACCCGACCCGGCGCCAACATCGCGACCCGACGCGGGCGAGCCGCTCCCCGAAGGCGTTCTCTGACCAGATGGAGGAAGACACGCATGACTGAATCGACCGTGACGAGCGAACACGCCGCCACGCCGGCGGCAACCCGGCTCCGCCGGCTGCTCGACGAGCCGGGGACGATGATCGTCCCGGGCGCGTACAGCGCCTTCGTCGCCCGGATCTTCGAGGAGAGCGGCTTCGACGCCGTGTACGTCGGCGGCCACGGCGCCGCCGCGATCCACGGCTTCCCGGACGTCGGGCTGATCACGCAGACGGAGATGGCGGCCCACATCGAGCGCATCGCGACCTCGATCTCGATCCCCGTGATCGCGGACGCCGACGAGGGGTACGGCGACATCATCAACGTCGTCCGCACGATCCAGCTCTTCGAGCGCGCCGGCGCCGCCGGGATCCAGCTCGAGGACCAGCAGGCGCCGAAGCGGTGCGGGCACATGGAGGGCAAGCGCCTCATCCCCCGCGACGCGATGCTCCGCAAGATCGAGGCCGCCGCCTCGGCGCGCACCTGCGCCGACACCGTGCTCATCGCCCGGACCGACGCGATCGCCGTCGAGGGCCTCGACGACGCGATCGCACGGCTCGACGCGTACGCGCGCGAGGGCGCGGACGTCCTCTTCCTCGAGGCGCCGAGGTCCGTCGAGGAGCTGAAGGCCGCCGTGTCGGTGCTGGACAAGCCGCTGCTCGCGAACATCTCCGAAGGCGGCAAGACGCCGATCGTGGAGCTGGCGGAGCTCCAGGAGCTCGGGATCAAGATCGCCCTCTACCCGTCGTCCGCCATCTTCGCCGCCGCGCATGCGGCCCGTCAGGTCGCGAGCACCCTCCGCGAGACGGGAAGCACGTCGCCGCTCGTCGATCGGATGATGCCGCTCGACGAGTTCAACGATCTCGCCGGGTTCCCGCACTGGCGCGAGATCGAGGGCCGGTTCGCCGCGAGAGGCGAGGCCTAGCCATGCCGTTCGTCGAGACGGCCGGATACCGCGTCTACTACGAGGAGCACGGCCGCGGCGACGCGATCCTCTTCATCGGCGGGATCGGAGTCGACCACACGGGCTTCGGGTTCCAGATCGAGCCGCTCTCGCAACGCCACCGCGTGATCGTCTACGACAATCCCGGCATCGGCCAGACGGCCGGACCGACCGGCCCGCTCACCACCGCCGTGCTGGCCGAGGCCGCCGCAGGGCTGATCGAGGCGCTCGACGCCGGCCCCGCACACGTCGTCGGCGTCTCGATGGGAGGCGCGATCGCCCAGGAGCTCGCGCTCGACCATGCCGCGTCGGTCCGCTCGGCGCTGCTCCAGTGCACCTGGGGCCGGGCGGACGCGTTCATGGTCGCGCTCTTCCGCAGCTGGCAGACGATCGCGCGCGACACGCCCGACCTCCTCGACCGCTACCGCGCCTTCTGGCCGTGGGTGTTCACGCCGGCGTTCTACGCCGCCCCCGACGTGGTCGCCGGCGCCGAGGAGATGACCGCCGCGAACCCATTCCCGCAGAGCGTGCAGGGGTTCCTCGACCAGGCCGAGGCCTGCATCGCGCACGACGCGCTCGACCGCGTCGCCGCGATCGACGCACCGACGTTGATCGCGGTCGGCGAGAACGACCTGCTCGTCCCGCCGAGGCACTCGTTCGCCCTGCACGAGCGGATACCCGGCTCGCTGCTCCACCTCTGGCCGGCCATGGGGCATGCGCCCTGGGCGGAGATCCCGGAGGCGTTCAACCGGCTGGTCGAGATCTGGGTCGACGGCGCCGCGGCCGGTTGATCGTGACATCAACCATCTAGCGCTGCGGCGTGGTCGAGATGAGGCGGAGCGTCGCGTTCTCGCGGTAGGGGGCCTGGCCGACCACGGGCTCGGCGCGACTCGTCCGGCTCGAGACGACGAGCTCGAGCGGGAGGCCCGTGCCTGGTCGAGGCCGCCGAACCTCAGGCGACGGGAGTCACGAGGATCTTGCCTTGCGCCCGCCCCTCGGCCAGCGGACGCAATCCTTCCTCGACTCGGGCGCGACCTGCACCCGCGTCATCCCCACCTCGACCGCGCCGAAGTCGCGGACTCCCGCGCCGCCGCAGCCGGCAAGGCTCGCGCACACCGCGGCGGCTGCGAACACCCCGGCGAGGGCTCGCGCGACCACGCCCACATCGTGCGCGAAACCGCACGCCTGTCTTGCGGACCGGAGCACGAACGCGATTGCCTCGTCGTCGGCGGGAGGACGGAAGAACGACCGTCTCGTCGTGATGAGGGCGCTCGTGGCCGTCGGCAGGGTCAAGACCTTCGACGGCGCCGCAAGCGGTCGCCGCGACGAACGACTCCCGCTACG
>DATFMW010000054.1:0-2546 GCA_035266765.1 Gaiellaceae bacterium
GCCTGCTGCTGTCGAGCCACGTCTCGTCGCCGAGCGCGATCCGTCCCCGCGACGGCCGCACGAGCCCGGCGACCGCGCGCAGCACCGATGTCTTGCCGGCGCCGGAGGGGCCGACGAGCGCCGTCGTCCCTCCAACCTCGAGCGCGAGCTCTAGGTCGAAGCGGCGAAGAGGGAGCGTGAAGTCGAGCGCGAGGGTTGCCACTGGAGGGTGAGCCGGAGGGTGACGAGCAGGGCGGCGCTGACGAGGACGAGCAGGGCGCTCATCGCGAGGGCGGCGTCGAAGTTGTCGTTGAACGCGGCGTAGATCGCGAGCGACAGCGTCTGCGTGACGCCGCGCAGGCTGCCGGCGAACATGATCGTGGCACCGAACTCGCCGAGGGCGCGCGCGAACGCCATCGCGGCACCCGCCGCGAGCCCGCCGCGCGCGAGCGGCAGGACGACGTGGAAGAACGTCTTCGGCGGCCCTGCGCCGAGCGTGCGCGACGCGGCGACGAGATCCGGGTCGACCGCCTCGAATGCGGAGATCGCCTGCCGGACGTAGAGCGGGCTCGCGACGAACGTGAGCGCGAGGACGACCGCCGCCTGCGTGTAGCCGACCTCGATCCCGGCCGAGGCGAGCGGCGAGCCGACGAGTCCGATCCGCCCGAACGCCACGATCAGCCCGATCCCGGCGACCGCGGGCGGCAGCACGAGTGGCAACTCCGCGAGCGTGACGAGGAGCGCCCGGCCGGGGAAGCGGCGGCTCGCGAGGAGCCAGGCCGCCGGCGTTCCGAGCGCCAGGATCAACGCCACCGCGACGAACGTCGTCTTCAGGCTGACGGCGAGGGCATCCGTTACGACGCCGTTTCCGAGCTGCGAGAGGAGCCGGCCGGGTGCGACGTGCACGAAGATCGCGAGCACGGGCAGGGCGAGGAACGCGAACGCGACGAACGCGGTGCAGAAGACGGCCAGGCCGGCGAGCGCGCGGCGCATCAGCCGTGGGAGACGGTTGTGAAGCCCGCGGCCGCCAGGTCGTGCTGGGCGGCCGGCCGGCGCAGGCTCCGGACGTACGCGTCCGCGGCGTCCCTGTGCCGGCTCGATGTCACGACGGCGACGGCGTAGCGCACGAGTGGCTGCGCCCGGCTCGGAATCGGGATCACGGTCACCTTGCCGCGCACGGTCTGCGCGTCGGTCCGGTAGACGAAGCCCGCGTCCGCCTGGTCGAGCGCGACCTTCGCGAGCACGCCGCGCACGTCGGTCTCCTCGCTGACGACGTTCCCGAGCACGTTCGTCATCCCGAGCTTCCCGAGCACGGTGCGCGTGTAGTCGCCGACGGGGACGCCGGCCGCGGCGATGACGAGGCGCACGCCGGCCCGGCGAAGGTCGGCGACGCCGTGGATCCCGGCCGGGTTTCGCTTCGGCACGACGAGCACGAGTGCGTTCGCGGTGAAGACGACCGGTCTCTCGACGAGGCCGCGCGCGTACAGATCCCGGGGCAGCGCGGTGTTCGCCGAGGCGAAGACGTCGGCTGGGGCGCCCTGCGCGATTTGCGTGGCGAGCGCGTTCGAGCCGGCGAACGAGTAGCGCGGGTGCGGGTCGATCCGGGGCAGGACATCGGTGAGCGAGGCGGCGGCGAGGACGGTCAGGCGCGGGGAGGAGCCGTGTGCCAGCACGACGCCGATCCCGGCGGCGACGAGCGCGGCGAGCACGGCGAGGCCGGCGAGGATCCTGCGGCGGCCCCTCATTTCTCGAGCATCACGGACGTCGACTTCACGATCGCGGTCGCCTGCATCCCCGGCTCGAGCCCGAGCTCCTCGACGGCGTCGCGCGTGACGACGGCGACGACGCGGGCCGGCTCGGTGACGGTCAACTCGACCTGGGCGAGCAGCCCCTCGACCTTGACCGCGGTCACGGTGCCGGTGAAGCGGTTGCGCGCGCTCATGTGCTGGGTGGCCGGGTCGCCGCGCAGACGGTCGAGCTCGGCCGCCGGGACGGTGCGCCGGTTCGCGGCGTCACGCTCTGTGCGGATGCGGCCCTCGCGGTCCCAGCGGCGGAGCGTGTCGATCGAGATCCCGAGCGCCCGCGCCGCCTCGGAGGCGGTGTATGTCTCCTTCGGCACGCCGAGATCATACATAGGAAATGCCTAGGAAAAAAGCCGAACGCCGATCGCGATCCGCGGGTGCGCGGCCGGCCGCAGCCAGCGGAGCAGCCGCAGGAGCCGCGCCCGCGACAGGCTGACGCACCCGTTCGTCGGCCCGCCGGTCGAGTCGTGGAGGAAGATGGCCGAGCCGCGGCCCGGCACGACCGGGTGGGCGTTGTACTCGACGACGGCGAGCTCGCGGTATGCCGTCGTCGCGCGCCAGAGCGCCTCGCTGCCGCCGCCGAAGGGCGGGCTCGCCCCGCAGGCGACGTGGCGGAAGCGGTTGTACGTCGCCGAGGCGGGGTCCTCATCCCACCAGTCACCGCAGCGTAGACGGCGGTAACGGCCGTGGACGCCGGGGTCGGGGTCGAGCCCGTAGACGGTCGAGCCGAGCCGGAAGGTCCCGGCCGGGGTCGTCCCGTCGCCC
>DATFMW010000055.1:0-3232 GCA_035266765.1 Gaiellaceae bacterium
GGTTGCGGAGCTGCGGGCGCACGAAGGGCGCGTGCGGATCGACATCCAGGTCGACGCACCCGACGGCTGGCGGCCGGCCGTGCCCGCGGGCGAGCTGCTGGAGCGCCGCAACGGGACGATCCGCCTGCTCGCGCCCGACGACGTCGATCCCGACGAGGTGCTGGCGCAGGCGCGCGCTGCCGGCGCCGTGCACGCGTTCTCGTTCGGCCCGCCGACGCTGGCCGAGCTGTTCCTCGAGGCGGTGCAGCGATGACTTCCGGGCGGCTGGTGTGGCTCGTGACGCGGCGCGAGGTGCGGGAGGGCATCCGCGGCCGCCAGTTCCTGATCACCACGGTCGTGCTCGTGCTGATCTTCGGCCTCGTGATCGGGATCCAGTCGCTGGTCGGCAGTAACAACGCCGTCTCGTTCGGCGTCGACGGCTCCGCGCCGGCGCGGCTCGCCCCGGCGCTCGACGCAGCCGCGACGCAGCTCGACACGAAGGTGCGCGTCAAGGAGTATCCGACCGCCGCGGCCGCGCGCGACGCCGTCGCGCACCGCAAGGTCGAGGCGGCGTTCGTCGACGGCGGCCGGCGCCTGCTCGTCCGCAGCGACACGAGCGGCACCGCCTCGGCGATCGCGGCCGTCGCCGGCCGCACCGTCTTCCTGCCGGAGCAGGCGCGCAGCGTCGGGATCACGACGGCGCAGGCCCGCTCGGTGCTCGCCTCGCCGCTCGCGGTCGCCCGGGTCGAGCCGGCCTCCGGCTCGAACGGCGAGAGCTTCGGTCTCGTGACGACGATCGTCCTCTTCATCGCCGTCTCCGTCTACGGGCAGATGGTGCTGACGAGCGTCGTCCAGGAGAAGGCGAGCCGGATCGTCGAGGTGCTGCTCTCCGCGCTGCGGCCGCGCCACCTGCTCGCGGGGAAGGTCGCGGGAATCGGCCTGCTCGGCCTCTCGCAGATCGTGCTGCTGGCCGTCTTCGCGATCGGCGCCGGCGCGGCCGGCGCGATCGACCTGCCCTCCGTCGGGAGCACGGCCCCGCTCGCCGTGCTCTGGTTCCTGCTCGGCTTCGCGTTCTACGCGACCGCGTTCGCCGCTGCGGGCTCGCTGATCTCGCGCGTGGAGGACGCCGCGGTGGCGACGCCGATCACGATGACGATGCTCGCGGGCTACCTCCTCTCGTTCGGCCAGCTGTCGAACCCGGACGGCGGCCTGGCGACGGCGCTCACGCTGATCCCGCTCTCCGCGCCGTTCGCCGTGCCGGCGCGAGCGACGCTGACGACGATCCCGCTCTGGCAGAACGTCGCGTCGGTCGCGCTGATGCTGCTCGCGATCTGGGCGCTCGTCCGCTTCGCCGGCCGCATCTACGAGCTCGGCGTCCTCCGCATCGGGCCGCGCGTCCCCTTCCGCGAGGCGTTTCAGGCGGCGCGGCGGGAGACTGCGTAGATCGCACGGATCGCGGCCTTCTCGGCGCCGTGCGCCGCGGCCGGATGCGAGAGCTCGCCGCGCAGGAGCTTCTCGAGCGCGCGAAACGTGATCGGCAGCCGCGCGAGCGCGTAGGTCGTGCGCGGGAAGCGCTCGAACGCGAGCTTCGCCCCCCAGCCGGCGCGGGTCAGCGGCGTGATCGTCTGCTCGACCGCGCGCTCGTACGGCTCGAGCGTCTCGGCCCGGCCGGCGAGCACGTCGAGCGCCGCCTCGGTGACGAGCCGGGAGGAGTAGAACGCCTCGTACATGCCGTCGCCCGAGAACGGATCGACGAGCCCGGCCGCGTCGCCGATCACCGCGGTCGCGCCGCGCGCGAGCCGCGTCCCGCGCCGGCGCATCGGCAGCCGGTAGCCGCGCGTGTCGGCGGCCGCGTCGGGGTCGACGCCGTACTCCTCGCACATCCGGCGCAGCTCGGCGCGGAGCCGCGGCCCCTCGCTCTCGTTGCCGCCGACGCCGACGTTGACGTGGTCGCCCTTCGGGAAGATCCACCCGTAGCCGCCGCCGATCACGCCGATCTCGAGCAGCATCGCGTGCGCGAAGCGCTCGTCGTGCGGGTAGTTCGCCTCGAGCGCGACGCCGTGGACGATCTCCTCGGCGAGCCCGAGCTGCTTCGCGGCGGCGCCGTTGCAGCCGTCGGCGCCGATCACGATCCGTGTCTCGATCTCCTCGCCGTCGACCGAGAGCCCGCCCTCGCGCACGTCCGCGACCTTGACGCCGTCGCGGACGTCGGCGCCCGCCTCCGCCGCGCGCTCGAGCAGGAAGTGGTCGAGCCGGCGGCGCTGCGTCATGTAGGCGAGCGGCCCGTGCGCGCGGCGCGAGAAGCGCGAGCGATAGCGCAGGCCACACTCGAGCCGGTCGACGGTGTCCTCGACGACGGGGTCGATCGAGAACGGCAGCAGCCGCGCCGCGCGCCCGGTCACCCCGCCGCCGCACGGCTTGTCGCGCGGGAACACCGCCCTGTCGACGAGGAGAACGCGCGCACCGGCGCTCGCGAGCCGGTAGGCCGCGGTCGATCCGGCCGGCCCGCCGCCCACCACCGCGACGTCGAAGGAGCTCACACCGGCAACGCTAGCGTGACGGCCTGCGGATGGACGCGGAGACGATCGCGCTCGCGCGCGCCGCCCAGCGCCAGCTCGGCTCGAGGAGCCAGCATCGCGTGCCCATCCCCGACCTCCTGATCGCCGCGTGCGCGCACCAGCACCAGGCGGCCGTTCTCCACCTCGACCGGCACTACGACGTTCTCGCGCGCGTCCTCGACTTCACCCCGGTGCGGCTGGAGCACTAGGACGGAGTCGCGACCGGGCTACAATGGCGCCCGCCCCAGGGGGTGTGCCCGAGCGGCCAAAGGGAACGGGCTGTAAACCCGTCGGCTCAGCCTACGGAGGTTCGAATCCTCCCGCCCCCATCGTTCCCGCTTCGCCCGCTTCGCGCTGGGCAGGTGCGCTTCGCGCGCGTGCCCGGCGCTTCGCTTTCCGCTCGCTCGTGGGCGAGCCGGCGAAGCCGGCTCGCGCTCGGGTGCCCGGCGGCTCGAGCCGCGCCCGCGCGTGTCGGTCGCGGCGACCGGCTGCGTGCAGGCGTCGGCTGGTGGTTTGAGTCCTCTGAGGCCCATTGTTCGTTGTCAGAGCCACAACGACTTCCCTGCTATTCGGCGTTTCCGGGCTACCGGTCGCCCGTCCGCTCGGTCGGCTACGGGATCAGTTCGAGGGCGGTCGTGTGTTTGGGGCGGACGACGCTGAAGTGGCGGCGGTCGAGGGTGGCGATCTGGTTGATG
>DATFMW010000056.1:0-3447 GCA_035266765.1 Gaiellaceae bacterium
CAGAGCGGCGCCGACGATGCCCGCCGGGCGGGCGACCCAGGCGAGGCAGAGCGTCCCGGCGGTCGCGAGCACGACGGCGTTCGCCACGATCAGGAGCCGGATCGTCATCAGCGCGACGGGTGTCTGCGTTGCCGCCCAGCGAGCCGGCGAGAGTCAGGTCGTCACGGGCTGCGGCGGCGCAGCACGCGCTCGTCGCCGACGCGGCGCGTGAGGCCGTCCGCGTCGAAGCGCTCGAGCAGGAGCTGAGCGGTCTTGCGGCCGACGCCGAGCAGATCGCGGAAGCGCGCGAGCGTGATCCGGCCCGCGGCCTCGCACTCGGCGACGAGTGCGGCGCGGGCCTGCTCGTATGCGGCAGGCGAGACGGCAAGGCCGTCGCCGACGCGGACGAGCCGTCCCTGCTCCTCGAGGTAGCGGGTGAGCGCCCGGTCCTCGACACGCACCGGCTCGAGGCCGAGCTCCGCCTCGAGCGCGGCGGCGGCGTCGGCGCGCGCGCCGAGCTCGGCCGCCGCACCGGGCCGGTAGAGCTTCGCGCCGCGGCGCTCGAGCCCGAGCAGCGGCTCGACCGCGGCCGCCCACGGCGCCGGTGGTGGCGGCACCCCAGGGTCGAGCGGGTCAGCCTCGCCGATCCGCCGCTCCAGCTCGCCGCGCAGGCCCTCGAGCCAGGCGCCCGAGAAGACCCAGCCGCCGGCGCGCTCGACTCCCTGCAGCGGGCCGTCGGCGAGGTGGCGCAGCGTCTCCTCGATGACCGGCTCGTGGACGGTCGCCGCGATCTCGCCCCGCTCGACGAGCTCCATCCGCTCCGTGCTCGCGTGCCGCGGCGGCGCAGGGTCGAGCACGACTCCGCCGCCGACGGTCGTCCCGGCGCGCAGGACGACGTGGTCGCCGCGCGCCGCGACGACCGGTTCCGCGAGCCGCAGCTGCGCGTAGCGCTCCCCGGCGCGGACGACGCGGGCGAGCACGTCGGCCGTGCCGTGGTGGACGCGCACCCGCGCCGGGATCTCCGCCAGCTCCGTCAGCGCCACGTCGAGCCGGTAGCTCGCCGGAAACGCGGCCGGCGTGACGAGCGCGTCGCCGCGGCGGAGCTCATGCCGCTCGACGCCTGGCAGCGCGACCGCGACCCGCTGTCCCGCCTCCGCACGGTCGACCGGCCGGTCGTGCACCTGGACGCTGCGGATGCGCACGTCGCGGCCCCGCGGCTCGACGCGCAGCTCGTCGCCCTCGCCGAGCGAGCCCGACCAGAGCGTCCCCGTCGCGACAGTGCCGATCCCGCGCAGCGTGAACACCCGGTCGACGTAGAGCCGCGTGGCCGTGCCGCCGTGCGTGCCGCCTGCGCCCGCAGCGACCCCGACAAGCGCCGCGCGCAGCTCGTCGAGCCCGGCGCCGGTGCGCGCGCTCGTCGCGACGACCGGCGCCCCGGGCATGAGCTCCTCGGCCTCGGCGCGCGCAAGCTCGACGAGCTCCGGATCGACGGCGTCGGTCTTCGACAACGCGACGACGCCGCGCTCGATCCCGAGCAGGCGCAGGATCGCGAGGTGCTCGTGCGTCTGCGGCCGCGCGCCCTCGCCCGCGTCGATCACGAGCAGGAAGAGGTCGATCCCGGTCGCGCCGGCGACCATCGTCCGCACGAACCGCTCGTGCCCGGGCACGTCGACGAGCGACAGCTGCGTCCCGTCCGGCAGCTCGAGCGGCGCGTAGCCGAGGTCGATCGAGATCCCGCGCTCGCGCTCTGCCGGCAGCCGGTCGGTGTTGCGCCCCGTCAGCGCCTCGACGAGCGTCGTCTTGCCGTGGTCGATGTGGCCCGCGGTGCCGACGGTCAGCGGCATGCGGCAACGGCGGCCTCGACCTCGCCGGCCTCGGCATCGGTCAGCGTCAGGCAGTCGAGCAGCAGCCTCCCGTCGCGGACGATCCCGACCACGGGCGGTTCGCCGGCGCGGAGCGGCGCCGCGAGCGACTCGTCGAGCGAGCACGCGAAGCTCGGCAGCTCCGCGAGCGGCAGCGCGCCGCCGCCGACGCGGCCGATCGTCTCCTCGACCTCACCGCCCGTCGCCGTCGCGAGCCGCCCGGCCCGCGCGCGTACCGCCGCCGGCTCCTGGGCGAGCATCCGCAGCACCGGGATCCGCTCGGGCGCGTCCAGGTGCAGGAGCAGCGTCCCCTCGAGCGCGGCGAGCGAGAGCTTGTCGATCCGCAGAGCCCGCTGGAGCGGGTGGCGGCGCAGCTTCTCGACGAGATCGGCGCGTCCGACGACGATCCCCGCCTGTGGCCCACCGAGCAGCTTGTCACCGGAGAAGCAGACGAGGTCGGCGCCCGCCGCGAGCGACTCGCGCGCGCTCGGCTCCCGGTCACCTAGTGACAACGTGTCACGAGGTTGGAGGGCACCCGAGCCGAGGTCGTCCACGAGCGGCACGCCGCGGCGGCGCGCGACGGCGGCCAGCTCCTCGAGGCGCGGCAGCTCGGTGAAGCCGACGACGCGGAAGTTCGACTGGTGCACGCGCAGCAGCAGCGCCGTCTCGTCGCCGAGGGCGCGCTCGTAGTCGGCGGCGCGCGTCCGGTTCGTCGTCCCGACCTCGACGAGCCGCGCGCCGGAGCGGGCGAGCACGTCGGGGATCCGGAAGCCGTCGCCGATCTCAATCAGCTCGCCGCGGGAGACGATCACCTCGCGGCCCTCGGCGAGCGCGGCGAGCGCGAGCAGCACCGCCCCGGCGTTGTTGTTCACGACGAGCGCGGCCTCGGCGCCGGTCAGGCGGTGGAGGATCGCGGCGAGGTGGTCCTGGCGCGAGCCGCGCACGCCTTCGCCGAGGTCGAGCTCGAGATTCGAGTAGCCGCGGGCCGCGTCGACGACGCGGGCGAGCGCCTCCTCGGGGAGCGGTGCCCGGCCGAGGTTCGTGTGGACGAGCACGCCGGTCGCGTTGAGGACGCGGCGGAGGCTCGGCGCCCGGGCCGTCGCGAGCTCGTCGCGCAGACGCGCCGCGATGTCCCCGGGCTCGGCGCCGGCCCGGATCTCGTCGCGGGCGCGCGCAAGCACGGCGCGGGCTGCGTCGACCGCGAGCGGGTCGCCGGCCGCGCGGGCCAGCTCGTCCACCGACGGGAGATCCCGGAGCTCCACAGCCGCAAAGGCTACCCCGCCGCCACGGCCCCGCCGGGGCTACGCGGTGGCCGCCGTACCCGACCCGGGCGAGGCGTCGCCGTTCAGCCGTGCATAGCCGGCGAGCACGTGTCCGAGCGCGACTGCCGGCTCGTCGGTCACGGCCAGGTGCGCGAGATCCTCGGGCGAGATCATCCCCTCGGCGACGGCCCGGTCGCGCACCCAGTCGAGCAGCGGCGCCCAGTACGCCTCGTCGAGGAGGACGACGGGGAAGTTCAGCACCTTGCCCGTCTGGATCAGCGTCAGCGACTCGAACAGCTCGTCGGCGGTGCCGAAACCGCCCGGGAAGACGCAGAACCCCTCGG
>DATFMW010000057.1:0-3642 GCA_035266765.1 Gaiellaceae bacterium
GGCTGCTCGTCGCGACCGGCAACAAGTCGGAGATGTCGGTCGGGTACGCGACGCTCTACGGCGACATGGCCGGCGGGTTCGCGCTCCTGAAGGACGTGTTCAAGACGGACGTCTTCCGGCTCTCGCGGCACCTGAACGAGCGGGCCGGGCGCGAGCTGATCCCCGTCTCGATCATCGAGCGGCCGCCGAGCGCCGAGCTCCGTGAGGACCAGCTCGACGAGGACTCGCTGCCGCCCTACGCGGACCTCGACCGGGTGCTCGAGGCGTACGTCGAGGAGGACCGCTCCGTCGAGGAGCTCACCGCGGACGGATTCGCCGCGGACGTCGTGGCGCGCGCGGTGGCGCTCGTCGACCGGGCCGAGTACAAGCGCCGCCAGGCCCCGCCGGGCGTGCGCCTGCGTTCAAAGGCGTTCGGCCGCGACCGGCGCACGCCGATCACGAACCACTGGCGCGGCTGAGACGATTGATTCCAGACTGCCGCGGGGCCGGATGACGCCCCTGACGCGGCGCGGGATCGCCACGCTCGTCCGCAGCCCGTAGCGCTGCTACGAGCTGCGACCGATCGTGTCGCCTCGCTTGGTCAGGGACGCCCCCGACCGGCACGTCACTCTGGAATCAATCGTCTGAGCCGCTCCGCGAGGTCCTCGGGGCGCGTCGGCAGCGCGGCCGCCTCGGTTGCGGTCACCCAGCGGAGCTCGTGGCAGCCCTCGTCGGCGAGGTCGTGCTCGGGCGCCGGGTCGAAGGCGGGCACGCGGACGAGGTAGACGTTCTCGCGCTGGCCGCAGTGTCCGGGCTCGTCGCGGAACCACTGCTCGCGCCGCCACACGAGCGGCCCGAGCTCGACGTCGCGGAGGCCCAGCTCCTCGCGCAGCTCGCGTCGCAGCGCGTGCTCGTCCGACTCGCCCGGCTGCTTGCCGCCGCCGGGCGTGACCCACCAGTCGCCGTAGTCGTCGCCGTAGCGGAGCAGCAGCGTCCGGCCGGCGGGGTCGACGAGCAAGGCGCGGACGCCCTCGCGCCACGGCAGCCCCATCGAGCGGCCGGCGAGCTCCTTGAACCAGCGCAGGCGCTCGCTCCAGGGCACGGCGGCGTTCGCCGGCGAGGTCGACGGGAGGACGAAGAGGCCCGTCTCGCCGAGCGTCCGCTCCTGGAGGCCGAGCTCCGGACGCTCGTTGAAGACGCCGCGGTAGGCCTCCTTGCCGACGAAACCGAGCCATCCGGGCCCGAGCTCGCGCGCGAGCCGTTCGAGCCGCTCGGCCGAGCCGGCGAAGTCGCCACGGCGAAGGTCGCCCGACCCGGGGGTCGTGCGGTACGCGGCGTTCGTGACGCCGACGCCCTCGTCGAGGAGCGCGAACTGCTCATGCGGCCCGTAGAGGCGCGAGGTGAAGCGGGCCGCGTGAAGCAGCCGCCAGAAGTCGTTGCGCGGGTTCGCGAAGTGCGCCCGCGCGGCCGCCGAGACGCGCCCCGGGTTGATCCCGCAGAAGACGACCCCGAGCCCGGGCGCGAGCACGTCGGGCACGTCGCTCGGAGTCGTGTCTCTTTCAGCCATTGTCCCTCGCGCGCGGCACGTATCCCCCCCTACGGGGGCGCGAGGCCCCCTGCTGGAACCGTACGCGCCGAGACGATACGCGGGTCTGCCGGCTTCGCGACCCGAAGGCTACGCGGCTTCGGCAGCGGCCTCGGCGGCGTCCAGCTCGGCGGCGAGCTCCTCGACGCGCGCGTCGATCCGCTCCTCGAAGTTGCGGCGCAGCTGCTCGCCGGTGACGCTCAGCTCGTAGCGCGGACGTCGCGGCTCGAGGCGCACGAGCGTCACAGTCGGGTCGTACGCCCCATAGCACCGGGCGTAGCACTCATCCTCCGACAACGGGCGCAGCCGCCGCACCAATCGCAGGCTACGGACCGGACCGGACGGAACCGTCCATCGGGTCCCGCTGTTTCTGCGACCATGCAGACATGGCCGTCAAGCCAAAGGAGCTGCGCTTCGCGGTCGATCTCGAGCCGGCGGGAGCGCTGAGCACCGAGAACGGCGCGACGCTCCGGCCGGGCGAGGAGTGGACGCCGGAGCACATCCTCCTGGCCGCCCTCGTCCGCTGCTCCCTGAAGAGCCTCCACTTCCATGCCGACCGCGCCGGCGTCCGCGTGACCTCGGAGTCGGGCGCGGCCTCGAGTCTCGTCACGCGGCGCGAGAGCGACGGTCGCTATGCCGTCGTCGAGGCGACCGTCGAGCTCTCCGTCGCACTCGAGCCCCGGCCGGAGCCCGACGCGCTCGCCGACCTGCTCGCGAAGGCGGAGCGCGACTGCTTCGTCGGCGCCTCGCTCCAGGCGAAGCCGTCGTACCGCTGGACGGTCGACGGCGCCTGAACGGTCAGGACTGCTCGAGCGGGGCCATCGTCAGCCCACGATCGCCGAGCTGCTCCCAGTACAGCTCGGCCTGCTCCCGCTGCCCCGACCACACGATCGCCTGGCCCGCGTTGTGGATCCGGTTCGCGAACGCCATTCCCTGGTCGTAGGAGACACCCGGGATCACGGCGGCGAGCGCGGCCGCGACACCCTCGAACGTGTTGTGGTCGTCGTTCAGGACGATCACGTGCCACGGGCGGCCGAGCCCGGTCCCGCGGCCGCGGTCGAGGCGCTCCCGTGGAGGTGTCAGCGTGGTCACCGGGCCATCGTAGTCGGGTAGCGTCAGGGGGCATGAGCACCGTGACGCTCGACAGCGACGATGTTCGCGCACGTTTCTCGGCGCTCCGTACGCCGGTCGCCCTCTTCGACGGTCCGGGCGGGACGCAGTGCCCCGACGCGGTGATCGAGGCGATCGCCGGCTACCTGCGCGAGTCGAACGCGAACCTCGGCGGCGCGTTCCCGTCCAGCCGCCGGAGCGACGCGCTCGTCGAGCAGGCGCACGGCTATGCGGGCGTGTTCCTCGGCTGCCGCCCCGAGGAGACGCTCTTCGGACAGAACATGACGACGCTCAACTTCGCGCTCACGCGCACCCTCGGCCGCACCCTCCACGCCGGCGACGAGATCCTCGTCACACGGCTCGACCACGACGGCAACGTCTCTCCCTGGCTCGAGCTCGCACACGACCTCGACCTCCGCGTCGACTTCGTCGACCTGCACGACGACACGACGCTCGATCTCACCGACCTCGAGTGGAAGCTGACCGAACGGACGCGCGTCGTCGCCTTCCCGCTCGCCTCGAACGCGGTCGGCACCGTCACCGACGCCGCTCGGATCGCCGAACTGGCGCACGCCGCCGGCGCGCTCGCCTGGGCCGACGCCGTGCACTACGCGCCGCACGGGCCGATCGACGTCGCCGCGCTCGGCGTCGACGTGCTCCTCTGCTCGCCGTACAAGTTCTTCGGGCCGCATCTCGGGCTCGCGTTCGGGCGCGAGGAGCTGCTCCGCTCGTGGCGGCCGTACAAGGTGCGCCCGGCCGCACCGGAGCCGGTCGGGCACCGCTTCGAGACCGGGACGCTCGCGCACGAGCTACTCGCCGGATTCGTCGCCGCGGTCGAGCACGTGCACGGCCTCGGCTGGGACGCCATCCGCACGCACGAGCGCGCGCTCGGCGAGCGGTTCCTCGCCGGCCTGCCCGCCGGCTGCACGCTCTACGGCCTGCCGACGATGGACGGCCGCGTGCCGACG
>DATFMW010000058.1:0-3677 GCA_035266765.1 Gaiellaceae bacterium
TCGACGCGACCGGCTGCGACATCGGCGTCTACTACGACGCCGCGGACGGCGGCGGCGTCAAAGGCGGGACGATCTCGGGCGCGACCCGGTACGGCGTGTTCGTGGACGGCATCGCCGGCGACGTGAACGTCGACGTGACCCGGAGCACGATCGACAACATCGGCGACCAGCCGCGCACCGGCGGCCAGCACGGCGTCGGCATCTACTACGACGGCATCGGCACGCCGGGCTCGGTCACGGGGACCGTCGGCGACAGCACGGTCTCGAACTACCAGAAGGGCGGCATCGTCGTGAACGGCGAGAACGCGGACGTGATGGTGACGGGCAACGAGGTCACCGGCGTCGGCGCCGTCTCGTACATCGCCCAGAACGGAATCCAGTTCGGCTACGGCGGCAGCGGCCAGGCGCGCGGCAACACCGTCGACGGCAACTGGTACACGGGCGCGAACTGGACGTCGACCGGGATCCTCGTCTTCGAGTCCGACAACGTGATCGTCGACCGGAACACGGTCAGCAACAGCCAGACCGGCCTCGACGCCGAGTCCTGGTGCTACTTCGGCGTCCCGAGCGCGAGCAACAACAAGTTCGACGGCAACACGGTCACCGGCGCCGACTACGGCATCACCGTGGCCGCCTACTCGGTCTACTCCGCCTGCGACCCGGCAGCGGACAACAACAAGGTCGTCGGCAACGCCCTCTCGGGCACCGGGGACACCGGCAGCGAGGGGATCTTCGTCGGCTCGTTCGTCTACACGCCCGGCTACACGCCGAAGGCCGAGAACAACAAGGTGATCCACAACTCGATCAGCGGCTTCGAGACGCCGATCGACACCGGTCTCGCGACCGGGACGAAGGTGCACGCGAACGCGACGCCGTAGGCGCGCCGAGGCGCATCTCCGGAGGGGAGGCCGGCCTCGCCGGCTTCCCCTCTCCGGTCCGGGAGGGATTACTCGCCGCGCGGCACTCGGTGCGGGAACAGGCTCCACGCGGCGGTGTTCCGCTTCGACGGGAACAGGTCGCGCCAGTCCTTCGCGACGAGCCACGAGCCGAAGACGGTTGCCACCTCGGTGCGGCGGGTCAGGTCCCACACGTCGACGATCCCGCCCCCGAGCAGCACGGCGAGCACCGCGAAGCCGAGCGCGAACTCGTGGATCCGGAGCCCGAGCACGTAGACGCGCGGGCCGAGCCGGTGCCGTTCCAGGCGGAGCACACAACCCACGGTAGCCGCGACCGGGTTAGCGGACGGTGAGAGCTCCGTTGAGACGGACGCGAGCCGAGGGTCAGCCGGCGAGGCGCCCGATGGCGTTCGACATGCGTCCCGGCTTCGACACGTAGTCGATCTCGAGCTCGCCGGCGACGATCGTCCCGTAGCCGAGGATGCGGCCGGCGATCGACTGCTCGATCTCGACCGCTCCGATGCGGCCGAGCCGGACGGCGGCGGCCTCGCGGCGCAGGAGCCCGTGGACGACGAACAGCTTCTCCGTCGTCAGGACGACATGGGTGCGGTCCCAGCGCCAGACGGCGAGAACGATGCTGGCAGCCGCGGCGGCGAGAAACACCAGACCGGCGATGGAGAACGGCCAGCCGGGGAGGAACGCGGCTCCGCCGACCAGGGCGAGCGCGAGGGCATGCACGAAGGGCCGCACGAGAACGACGCCGTGGCGGCGCGCGTCGAGGCAGACCCGCTCGTCGGTCGGCGCGAGCATGGGCCTGCATGATTCTGCGCCCCGGCGCGAATCCCTTGTGGCGCGGCCTCCGCCGGCGCGTCGCGGGAAGGGCGGCTACTTGCGCCAGCGACCGAACACGAGGCCGCCCAGCGTGAAGCCGAGCCCGAACGTGCCGACGGCGAACGCGCCGATCGCGACCGCCTTGCGCGGCGTCGAGAGCCGCTGCCAGCGCCCGAGCGCTTCCTGCTCCTCGGTCGTCAGCTCCTCGCCGCGCCGCTGCTTGCGCCGCGCACCCCCGGCCCGCAGCCCGAGGTAGAGATCATCGAAGACTTCAGCGTTCTCGTCGGCCATTTCCGGAATCTATAGCCTCATTCGGTCGTGACCGCACGCATCCTCCACGTCTCCGACCTGCACATGGGCAAGCGCGAGGACGCCGAGGTCGAGCGCGCCCTCGCCGCGCTCGTCGAGCGGATCGCGCCGGAGGTCGTCGTCGCCTCGGGCGATCTCACGAATCGGGGCCGCCGCGCCGAGCACGAGCGCGCCCACGGTTTCCTCGGCTCGCTCGGTGTCCCGGTGCTCGCCGTGCCGGGAAACCACGACCTCCCGTACACGCTTCCGGCCCGCATCACGAGTCCGTGGGCCGAGTTCGAGCGCCTGTGGGAGACGACCGAACCGACGCACGCCTCGGCTGCGCTGCACGTCGTCGGCCTGAACTCGGCGCAGCCGTACCGCCACCAGAGCGGCGCGCTGAGTGAGGCGCAGCTGCGGCGCGCCGCGGAGCGGCTGGGCGAGGCAGCGGCGGGCGCCTACCGCGTCGCCGTCCTGCACCACCATCTGCTCGGGGCGCCGTGGCGCGCTGCACGCAAGCGGCCGGTGTCGAACCGCGACCGCGTCTTCGAGGCGCTCGTCTCGGCCGGCGCCGACCTGATCCTCGCCGGGCACATCCACCAGGCCGCGCTCGCCGAGCGGCGTGAGTTCGAGGCCGTCCGCGGCGGCGCGCGTGCGGCCGTGATCTCGATCGCACCCGGCTTCGGACAGCCGCGCCCGAACCGGCTCGGCGAGGCCCGCGGCCTCCATGTCTACGAGGCCGGAGAGGCGTCGCTGACAGCCCTCACCTACGTCTGGCGTGACGGAGACTGGAATCTGATCGCGCGGCGCACGTTCCCGCGCGGGCTCGGCCCGCTCACCTGAGCGCCGGCTCCAGCTACTTGGGTAGCCGCTTGGCACCCGGTCCGGTGAGCGGTCGGCGCTGCACGAAGCGCCGGTGCAGGTAGAGCAGGAGCGTCGAGCCGCCGACGGCGAACACGAGCCCGCCGGCGTGCCCGAGGACGAGCCAGGAGAGGATCCCGCCGAGAAACGAGCCGGCGAGGCCGAGCCCGATCGTGGCGAAGATCCCCATCGGATCCGGACCCGGGAGCGCGAGCCGCGCGAGTGCACCGGCGACGAGGCCCGAGACGGCGAGGACGACGAGGAACCAGAGCGCCATCGTCCCGTCCTAGGCCCGCAGCCGCTCGAGCAGGCGCAGGCGTGCCGCCTGGAACTCGTCCTCGTCGAGGACGCCGGCGTCGTGGAGCTCCTCGAGCAGGCCGAGGTAGTGGGCCGGATTGTCGGTGGGGTCGCCCGCCTCCGGCGCCGGCCGTGGCTGCGTCTCGGCGCCGGGCCCGGCGCCGGGGCCGGCGCCGGCCGGGTCGCGCTGCGGCGGCGTGAGCGGAGAGCCGATCCGGTTGGGGTCGATCCCGGCGCGCTCGAGCCGCTCGCGGTAGTCGCGGACACCGAAGCCGCGCTCGGGGAAGCGGTACGCCTCCGGGCCCCAGAGCGGCCGCTTCTGGACGACCACCCGGTAGAGGACGACGAGCGCGGTCGCGGCGAGGAAGCCGGCGATCCCGGTCCAGGCGGCGTCGGGGCCGATCGCGGCGACGACGATCCCCCAGCCGATCAGCGAGCCGCCGAGCCCGATCGCAACCGTGAGCCACGTCGGCATCGGGTCGGGCCCGGGCACGGCGAAGCGCG
>DATFMW010000059.1:0-4672 GCA_035266765.1 Gaiellaceae bacterium
CATAGCGCTCGTCGCCGGTCGCCGAGCCGACGTCGACGTAGCCGGACTGCCCGCGGAGATGGAGCCGGGGGCCGCTCGCGGTCATCACGGTCGCAAGCCTCATGTGCGGCACTCTCCCGGATTGGTTGCGAAATTGGTTTGCATAGGCTGGATTGGGCGACTCTATGGTTTCGGTCATCCACAAGTCAAGGTCGCGGTCACAGGTTCACCGTCTCTTCCCGGCGCGACCGGAGGTAGGATTGGCCGAAACATGCGCCGAGCTGTGTGGAGGACGACCGTGGCAGGCACACCGACCAAGCAGCAGGCGAGCGTCGCCCCTCGGGGGCGCGAGCTCGCACAACTCATCCTCGGGGAGTTCGAGGGCGCGCCCGTGGGGACCCGGCTCCCGACAGAGCGGCACCTCGCCGAGTCGCTCGGCGTGACGCGGGCGGCGGTGCGGCATGCGCTCGGCGTCCTCGAGGGAGAGGGCCGCATCTCTCGCGAGGTCGGTCGCGGCACCTTCCTGCGTGCCGACGGCGGGGGCGCCGTCGACGGGGGGCTTCCCGGCCGGGTGCCGTCGCGCGCGGACGACATCGGACCGGCCGACGTGATGACCGCCCGCGAGCTCTTCGAGCCGCAGGTGCTGCCGCTCGTCGTGGCGCAGGCGACCGCGCGTGACTTCGACGAGATGGATCGCTGCGTCGCGGGCGGCGACTCGGCCGAGAGCGCCGAGGAGTTCGAGGCGTGGGATTTCTCGCTCCACCACGCGATCGTGGCCGCCGGCCACAACCAGCTTCTGCTCCAGATCTACGAGGCGATCGAGTCGGCGCGCCAGGTCCCGCTCTGGGGCAACCTCAAGCGTCGCAACGACTCGCGCGAGCGGCGCGCCGCCTACCAGCTCGACCACCGCGAGCTCGTCGATGCCCTGCGCGCGCGCGAGCTCGACCGCGCGCTCGCGGCGACGCGCGCCCATCTCGCGCGCGTGCGTGAGAACCTTCTCGGCCCGGCGCCGGACGACGCGTAGAATCGGCGCCCGGATGGAGCCTCCGCTCCAAGGGCTGCGGGTCGCCGATCTTTCTCGCGTGCTCGCCGGCCCCTACTGCACGATGCTTCTCGCCGACCTCGGTGCGGACGTCGTGAAGGTCGAGCGGCCGGGCGTCGGCGACGAGACGCGGAGCTGGGGCCCACCGTTCGTCGGCGGTGAGGCGGCGTACTACCTCGCGGTCAACCGCGGCAAGCGCAGCGTCGCGGTCGATCTCGGCGCGGACGACGGGCGCGCGCTCGTCCAGGAGCTCTGCGCAGGCGCCGACATCGTGGTCGAGAACTTCCGACCCGGCAGCGCGGAGCGTCTCGGGCTCGGCTACGAGGAGCTGCGCGCGCGGAACCCCGGCCTCGTCTACTGCTCGATCACCGGCTTCGGCTCGCGGCGCAGCCCGGCGGATCGCGCCGGCTACGACTTCGTGGTCCAGGCGGAGAGCGGCCTGATGTCGATCACGGGCACCTCCGACGGCGAGCCGACGAAGATCGGCGTCGCGCTCGTCGACGTGCTCGCGGGGCTGAACTCGGCCGTCGGGATCCTCGCCGCGGTCGAGCGGCGGCGCCGCACCGGCGAGGGCGGCAGGGTGGAGGCCTCGCTCCTCGACAGCGCCCTCTCGGGGCTCGTCAACCAGGCGCAGAGCGCGCTCGTCACCGGTGTCGCGCCCGCGCGGCTCGGCAACGCGCACCCGAGCATCGTCCCCTACGAGACGTTCGCCGCCCGCGACGCCGCCGTCGCCGTCGCCGCCGCGAACGACGGGCTCTTCCGGCGCCTCTGCGACGTTCTCGGCTGCCCCGAGCTCGTCACCGACGCGCGTTTCGCGACGAACCCGGCGCGGGTCGAGCATCGTGCGCTGCTCGTGCCCGAGCTCGCGGCGCGGATCGCCGAGCGCGGGGCCGACGAGCTGACCGAGGCGCTCACCGCGGCCGGCGTCCCGAGCGGGAAGATCCGCGACGTTCCCGACGCGATCGCCGCCGCCGCGGCCGCCGGCGACCCCGCGACGCTCGAGGTCGAGCATCCGGCGCTCGGCACGCTGGAGCTGATGCGCACGGCGGTGCGCGTCGACGATGCGCCCGGGGCGACGCTCCCGCCGCCCGGCCTGGGCGAGCACACGCGCGAGATCCTGGCCGAACTGGGGCGCGACGAGGACGAGATCGCGGCGCTCGTCGCCGCCGGCATCGTCGCGGGCTGACGAATCGTCTCAGCCGGCGGGTGCGCGCTCGGCGAGCGGCAGCGTGAACGCGATCCGGGCGCCGCCGCCGGTCCGGCGCTCGGCCCAGATGCGGCCTCCCTGCGCCTCGACGAGCCCGCGGGCGATTGCGAGGCCGAGACCGGCGCCGCCGCCCGACCGGGTGCGGGCGCGGTCGGCGCGCCAGAAGCGGTCGAACATCCGCTGCTCGTCGCCCGGGCCGATCCCGACGCCCGTGTCCTCGACGCTGATCTCGATCTCGCCGCCGACCGGGCGCGCGGCGACGACGACCGAGCCGTCCGACGGCGTGTGGCGCAGGGCATTCGTCAGCAGGTTCAGGAGCACGCGCTCGACCTGGTCGGGCGCGCAGCGCACGCGCGGCAGGCCGCCGTCGAGCCGCGTCTCGAGGCGCACCTCGCGGGCCCGCGCCTCGGCCTGGAGCCCGCGGACGCACGACTCGACCATGGTTGCGAGCGGCGTCTCGTGCAGCTCGAGCGTGAGCGCGCCGGCGTCGATCGCCGCGAGCTCGAACAGGTCGTCGATCAGCCGGCCGAGCGCCTGCGCCTGCACGCGCAGCTCCGGCAGGTAGTCGTCCGTCGAGGCCAGCCCGTCCTCGATCGCCTCCAGCATCGCCTGGATCGACGCGAGCGGCGTCCGCAGGTCGTGGCTCGCCCAGGCGACGAGCTGTCGGCGCGCATCGAAGAGCTCCTCGACGCCGGCCGCCATCTCGTTGAAGGACTCGCCGAGCCGGGCGAGCTCGCGCGGGCCCGCGGTGGGCGCCCGTGCGTGGAGGTCGCCGCCTGCAAGCTCTGCCGCCGCCCGCTCGAGCGTCCGGATGCGGCGCGCGATCAGCTCCGCGACGACGAGCGCGGCGAGCACCGCGGCGAGCGCCCCGGCCGCCGAGACCTCGAGGATCTGGAGGTCGGCGTGCATGTGGAACATGACGAAGCCGCCGAGGACCACCGCCCCGAGCGGGACGGCGCCGGCGAAGAGCGCAAGCGCCGCGAGCTGGAGGCGGACGGTCGGCAGCAGGCGCAGGACGAGCGCCGCGACGAGGCCGGCGCCGAGCGCCGCGAGCGCGATCTCGGTGGCGAACGTCGTCATGGGGTGAACCGGTAGCCGGCACCCCAGACCGTCTCGAGGTGCTCGGGCCGCGACGGGTCGTCCTCGACCTTCTCGCGCAGGCGGCGCACGTGGACCGTGACCGTGCCCGTGTCGAGCGAGGTCGTATAGCCCCAGACGCTCTCCATCAGCTGGTCGCGCGAGAAGACGCGGCGCGGGTGCGAGGCGAGGAACCAGAGCAGATCGAACTCCTTCAGCGTCAGCTTCAGCAGCGTCCCCGCCTTGCGCACTTCACGGGCGTCCGCGTCGAGCACCACGTCGCCGAACGACATGCTCGGTCCGAGGACGGGCGTGCTCGTGGCGCGCTTGAGCAGGTTGCGGACGCGCACCGCGAGCTCGCGCGGGCTGAACGGCTTCGTCACGTAGTCGTCGGCGCCGAGCTCGAGGCCGACGATGCGGTCGGCCTCCTCGCCGCGCGCGGTCAGCATGATGATCGGCAGGTCGGAGCGGGAGCGGATCCAGCGGCAGATCTCGAGCCCGTCGTGCTCGGGCAGCATCACGTCGAGGACGACGAGCGAGGGCTGCTCCTCCTCGAGCAGGCGGAGCGCCTCGTTTCCGCTCGACGCCTCGAGCGTGCGGTAGCCGTCCCGGCGGAGGTAACGGACGACGACGTCGCGGACGATCGCCTCGTCGTCGACGACGAGCACGGTGTGCATGAACGCATTGTCGCCCGGCAACGCTTTCGTACGGGTTAAATGCGTCGCCCAGTGGATCCGACGACGGCCGTCTTGCTGTGCTTGCTCGGCGTCGGGGTCGGCGCGTTCGGGACGCTTGTGGGTGCGGGCGGCGGATTCGTGCTGACTCCGGTGCTGCTGCTCCTGTACCCGCACGACTCCGCGCGGACGCTCACCGCGATCAGCCTCATGGCCGTGTTCTTCAACGCCGCCTCGGGGACGGTCGCCTACGCGCGCCAACGGCGGACGGACTTCCGCAGCGGCATCGTCTTCGCGGCGGCGACGCTGCCGGGCGCGGTCGGCGGCGCGCTCGTCGTCGGGATCGTGTCGCGCAGCCTCTTCGACGGGCTGATGGGCGGCGTCCTGGCGGCGCTCGCGCTCTGGCTCCTCGCCGGCGACCGGTGGCGGCCCGCGCCGGCGCGCCGCGGGACCTCCCGGCGGATGCTCGTCGACCGGGAGGGGCTGCTCCACGAGTACGACGTGCCCGTCCTGCGCGGCGTGCTCTACAGCCTCGTCGTCGGCTTCGTCTCGAGCTTTCTCGGGATCGGCGGCGGCGTGATCCACGTGCCGCTGCTCGTGCGGGCGCTCGGCTTCCCGACGCACGTTGCGACCGCGACCTCGCACTTCGTGCTCGCGTGGATGGCGGGTGTCGGGACGATCACGCATGCCGTC
>DATFMW010000060.1:0-2033 GCA_035266765.1 Gaiellaceae bacterium
CCCGACGGCGACCATCGCCGAGAGCCCCATCGTCGTGTAGAGCGTCTGGTCGAGCGGAGAGAGCGAGCCCGGCAGCCAGAGGGCGACTGCCGCGGCGAGCGGGAGCACGGACCAGGGTGCGAGCCGGCGGACGCTCACGTCGCGAGGATCTCCCGGCGCGAGCGCCAGCCGATCAGGACGAGCATGATCACGAGCGCGATCGCGAGCTCGTACTGCGGGTTGACGTAGCCGACGACGAGGTTCTCGGCGATCCCGAGCACGAGGCCTCCCGCGAGCGTGAGCGGGATCGAGACGAGCCCGCCGAAAGCCGCCGCCGCGAAGCCGTTGACGGCGATCGAGATGTCCGAGTCGTAGGTGACCGGCACGATCGGGGTGGCGAGGACGCCGGCCACGGCGCCGAGCAGCGCGGCGAGGGAGAACGCGACCGCACCGAGGGTCCGGGTGTCGAGCCCGATGATCCGTGCCGCGCGGTGCGAGTCGGAGCAGGCGACGAGCGCGTTGCCGAGGACCGTCCGGCGGAGGAGCAGCGAGAGCGCCGCCGTCACGAGCACCGTCACTCCGAAGATGAGCACGTACTGCGGCTGCACGAGGACGCCTCGCAGATCCCACGCGTGCGCGCTGATCGCCTCGAACGTCCGAGGCGCGTCGCCGAAGACGAGGAGCTCGACCGCGCGGGCGACGAGCGAGAGCCCGAGCGTGACGATGAGGCTGATCAGGGGCGCGGTCTCGCCCCCTCGTGACAGGGTGGCGAAGCCCATCGCCAGCCCGACCGCCGTCACGAGCAGGATGCTGAGCAGCGCAGCGACCGGCGTCGGCATGTGGTGGACCAGGCTCGCCGTGGTCAAGCCCGCGAGCACCGCGTACGTCCCCTGCGCGAAGTTGAGGGCGTTCGTCGTCCTGAAGACGAGCACGAGGCCGATCCCCACGAGCGCGTACCCGGACCCGACGCTGAGGCCCGAGACGACGAGCTGGAGGAAGGTGGTCATCCGCGCGCGGCCTCCATCCCGCCGAGGTAGGCGCCGCGCACCCGCGGGTCGTCGCGGAGCTCCGCGCTCGACCCCGAAAGGTGGCAGTGCCCGGCCTCGAGGACGTACGCGCGAGGGCAGAGGTCGAACGCGAGGCGGGCGTTCTGCTCGACGAGCAGGATCGCGACGCCTTCATCCTCGTTGAGTGTCCGGAGGAAGGCGCTCAGGCTCTGGACGATCACCGGTGCGAGCCCGAGGGACAGCTCGTCGACGAGCAGCAGGCGAGGCTCCGCCATCAGGGCTCGACCGATGGCGATCATCTGCTGCTCGCCGCCGGACGTGTGGCCGGCCGGGCGGGCGCGAAGCGCCGCGAGCTTCGGCATCAGATCGTAGATCCGCTCGAGACGCTCCCGGATCTCGCCCCTGCGCGCGAGGTACGCGAGCGTCCCGGAGACGATCTCGCGGCGAAACACGCGACCGTACGCGCCGAGCAGGAGGTTCGCCTCGGCGGTCAGGCTCGGGAAGACCTGGCGTCCTTCCGGCAACAGGCTGACGCCGCTGCGCACGATCGCTCCCGACCGCGCGTGCGTCATGTCGCGCCCGTCGATCCGGACGTGCCCGCCGGCGGGCGCGACGACGCCCGCGACGGCGGAGAGGAGCGAGGTCTTGCCGGCGCCGTTGGGGCCGATCAGCGCGACCCGCTCGCCGGCGCCGACCGTGAGCGACACGCCGTCGACCGCGATGGCGCCGCCGTACCGGACGACGATCTCCTCGACCTCGAGCAGCGCGCTCAGAGCGCCTCCGTCCCGAGATACGCCTCGACCACGTGCGTGTCGTTTCGAACCTGTTCGGCCGTGCCGTCTGCGATCACCCGCCCCTGGTCGAGGACGATCACGCGGTCCGCGACGGAGCCGACGAACTGCATGTCGTGCTCGACGAGGATCTGCGTGAGGCCGCGGTCGCGAAGGTCGCGGAAGATCGTGACGATGTGTTCCTTCTCCGCCGCTCGCAGGCCGGCGACCGGCTCGTCGAGCAGCAGGATGCGCGGCTTCTGGGCGAGCACGCGGG
>DATFMW010000061.1:0-2940 GCA_035266765.1 Gaiellaceae bacterium
CCTCACCACCGAGGCGATCGTCGCCGAGGCCCCCGAGACGGCCGGGGCCGGCGGGCCGGCGATGCCCGACATGGGCGGGATGATGTAGGCGATTCGCCGAGGCGAATCGCTAGACCTGACGAGGGGCGGCTGCTAGCCGCCCCTCGTCGTTGCGCGGGCCGGCCTCAAGATTGTGGGCGCCGGTGCCGATAACCGGAGCACCCCCTCCCCACCCCTAGCGAAACGGCGCCTTCGGGCGCCGTTTCGCTCAGAAGCCGTAGCGCTGCTCGAGCAGGTAGTCGGCGTCGTTGTGGTAGCCGTAGCGCTCCCAGAAGCCCGGCCTGTCGACCGCCGACAGCTCGATCCCGGTCAGCCACTTCGCGCTCTTCCAGAAGTACTTCGACGGGATGACGAGCCGGACCGGCCAGCCGTGCTCGGCGGTCAGCGGCTCGCCGTCGGCCTCGTAGACGACGAGGGCGTCGTCGGCCGCGAGCGCCGTGAGCGGCACGTTGGCGCTGAACCCCGCCTCCGCGTGTGCGATCGCGAACCGCGCCGCCGGGGTCGGGCGGCAGCGGTCAGCAAGCTCGTTCCAGTGGACGCCCTTGAACCCTGCGTCGAAGCGGCTCCAGCGGGTGACGCAGTGGATGTCCGTCGTCACCTCGGCCGCGGGCAGCGCCTTCAACTCCTCGTAGGAGAGCTCGAGCGGCTCCTCGACCTCGCCGAAGACGCGCAGCCGCCACGAGCCGAGGTCGACCGCCGGCACCTCGCCCGCGTGCAGCACGGGCCACTTGTCGGTCAGATACTGGCCGGGCGGCAGCCGTGCGGGGTCGTAGCCCGCGTCGCGGACCTTCTGCTCGGCCCTGGAGCGGAAGAGCGGCATCGCGGGCCTAGACTAGTTGCGTGGACGTGGCGAGACGAGAGCGCGCGTTCCTCCGGGTCGCCGGACCGGACGCGGCCGACTATCTCCAGCGGATGGTCTCGAACGACGTCGAGGCGCTCGTCGCCGGCGGGTCGTGCCCGGCGCTCCTGCTCACGGCGAAGGGCCGCGTGCTCGCGCCGCTCCTCGTGTGGCGGCGCGGCGAGGACGACTACGTGGTCCTGACCGAGCCGGAGCTGGGCGAGGCGGTCCGCGCGCTGCTCGTCCGGATGCGCCTGCGCTCCCGCTGCGAGATCGAGCCGGAGGAGCACGTTTCGGCGCTCGTCTTCGGCGGCGGCGACGGGATCCCGGGCGACGTGCCCGGTGCCGTCGAGGTGCTCGACACGGGGCTCGAGCCGACCCTCACGGCCGACGAGCTCGAGGTGCGGCGCATCGAGGCGGGTGCGCCGCGCTGGGGGCGCGAGATCGACGACCGGATCCTGCCGGCCGAGGCGGGCCTCGACCGCACGCACGTCAGCTTCACGAAGGGCTGCTACCCCGGGCAGGAGCCGGTGGCGCGTCTCCACCACCGGGGGCACCCGAACCGCGGGCTGCGCGTCGTCGAGCTCGTCGACACGCCGGCCGGCGAGGCGGAGCTCGTCCACGGCGGCAAGCCCGTCGGCCGCGTCACGAGCGCGGCCCGAAGGCCCGACGGCTCGGTCGTCGCGCTCGCCTACGTGCGCGTCGAGGTGCCCGAGGGCGCGCGCCTCGACCTCGCGGGCTGACCGTGGCGAAGCTCGAGCCCGCAGCGTGGTGGTCGGTCCGCCGGGCGCAGAACCTGAAGCCGGCGACGTACCGCTGCCCGCTCTGCGGCTACCGCCTGCACGCGCTCAGCCCGCACGTGCTCATCTCGCCGGAGGGCGACACGAGCCGCCGCCGGCATGCGCACGCCGAGTGCGCCGAGGCCGCGCGCCGCGACGGCCGCCTGCCGAGCTACGACGAGTGGCGGCGAATGCAACCCCGATCCGGCGTGCTCTCCCGCCTGCTCGGGCGTCGCTAGACCACGGCTACACTGGTCGTCCCCAGCGCCCGTAGCTCAGGGGATAGAGCGCTGCCCTGCGGAGGCAGAGGTCGCAAGTTCGAATCTTGCCGGGCGCATCGTGTTCTACCCGTGTCGGGGTACGTGTTTGCGGCTGCACGATATTTCGGTCAATGTTCCAACATTATGGCTCGGCTCTTGACCGTGGGTGCGGCTGTGCTCGAGGGTGTCGGCGTGCCCGTCGACGAGCGCGACGAGATTCTGTCGGGCCCCGATCCCCGGCGCTCCTGACGTGTTCCTCCAGCTGCTCGTCAACGGCCTCGTCACGGGATCGATCTATGCGATCGCTGCTGTCGGCGTGTCGCTCGTCTACGGGATCCTCCGGCTCGTCAACTTCGCCTACGGCGACATGATGGCCTTCGGCGCGCTCATCGCCTACGGCTGCGACGGGCCGCTGCACCAGTCGATGGTCGTCTCCGCGCTTGCCGGGATGGCGGCCACGGCAGTGCTCTCGCTCCTGCTCGACGCCGTCCTCTGGCGGCCGCTGCGCGCGCGCCGTGCGGGCTTCATGAGCCTCTTCCTCGCCTCGATCGGGCTTGCGCTCGTGCTCAGGCAGGCGCTCCTGCTCGTCGCCGGGCCGCAGCCGCGGTCGTACGACGTCAACCCGTATCGCGTGTTCGTGCTCGGCAGCGTCCGTCTGTCCGAGGCGCAGGTGATCGCGATCGTCACCGCCGCCGGGACGATCGTGCTGATCGGGCTCTTCCTCGCGCGCACGACCGCGGGACGCGTGCTGCGCGCGATGGCCGACGACCGCACGCTGGCCGCGCTCGCGGGGATCGACGTGGGGCGCGCGACCCAGGTGGCGTGGGTGATCTCCGGCCTCTTCGCCGGACTCGCCGGCGTGCTCGCAGGCCTCGTCGAGTACAGCTTCGATCCGAACTTCGGCTTCCAGCTCCTCCTGCCCGTCTTCGCTGCCGTCGTCCTCGGTGGCATCGGAAGCGCCTACGGTGCACTCGCGGGAGGGCTCGCGCTCGGGATCGCCGAGGAGCTCTGCACCTGGTCGGGG
>DATFMW010000062.1:0-7553 GCA_035266765.1 Gaiellaceae bacterium
GTGCTCGGGATCGGGGTGGCGGCGCTCGTCGGCCTCGTCAACGGCCTCGTCACGACGGTGCTGCGCATCAACTCGCTGATCGCGACGCTCGCGATGTCGTTCGTGATCGCCGGCGTCGCGAGCCGGATCACGAAGGGCAACCTGCTCGTGCTCTTCGACAAGCCGCAGTTCGGCTCGCTCGCCCGCACCGAGTTCCTGACCGTGAAGACGTCGATCTGGCTGATGATCGGCGCGGTGATCGTGCTCGCGGTCGTCCTCGCGCGGACGACCGCGGGCCGCTACATGTACGCGGCCGGCGGGAACGCCGAGGCGGCGCGGCTCTCGGGCGTCCGCGTCGACGCGATCCGCGTCCTCACGTTCGTGCTCAGCGGCGCCGCGGCCGGCCTCGCCGGCGTGATCGACGCCTCGCGCGTCCTCAGCGCGTCCGCCTCGGCCGAGAGCACGACGCTCGCGTTCACGGTGCTCGCCGGCATCGTCGTCGGCGGCACGAGCATCCTCGGCGGCGACGGCGCCGTCTGGCGCAGCGTCGTCGGCGTCCTCTTCATCGCGCTGATCGGCAACGGCTACATCCTGCTCGGCCTCGACCCGCTCTACGAGCAGATCACGATGGGCCTGATCATGCTCGCGGCCGTCGGCCTCGACGCCTGGACACGCCGCACCGGCTGATTGGTCCGCATCTCGTGAACCCGCCCGGGCCGACCGCACCGGCGAGGAGACACGGAAGCCCTCTGACGGACTCGAATCGCCGGCCCCGGTCACGAGACGTCCGACGCCTGCGGCGCCGACCTGCTGTCATGTCCCAGGCGCCGGCCTCGCGCTACAGCCCGAGTGCGAGCCCGACCCAGAGCAGGCCGATCGCGGTGACGGCGGCGAGCGTCGTGGCGAGCGCCGCGCGGCGGTAGCGGCCGAGCCCGTAGGGGCGCGGGAGCACCCGGAAGGCGAGCAGGGCGAGGAAGCCGAGCACGAGCGGCAGCAGGAGCGCGTTCAGGATCTCGACGTCGACGGCCAGGCGGACGAGCGAGCCGCTGGTGAGCACGAGCGCCGCGCCGACGACGACCGAGGCCGTGAACAGGCCGTAGAAGAGCGGCGCGCGGCGGACGCTGTCGTCGAGGCTCCGCGGCCGTCCGAGCGCTTCGGCGACCGCCCAGGCGAGGGCGAGAGCGACGACGATGCTCGCCACGAGCGCGGCGCCGCCGATGCCGAACGCGAGGACGTAGCGGGCGGCCTGCGAGCCGAGCGCGGGCGAGAGCGCCGCCGCGATGTCGCCGACGCTGTCGAGCGGCCGGGCACCGGTTGCGCCGGCGAGGGTCGCCGCCGTTGCGATCAGCACGGCGGCCATCACGATCTGCGTGACGACCGCGCCGAGGGCGGTGTCGAGCCGGGCGCCGCGGAGGTCGCCCGGCCCGAGCCGCTTCTCGACGACGGCGCCCTGCTGGTAGAAGACCATCCAGGGCATCACGACGGCGCCGACGTTCGCGGCGACGAGCGCCGTGTAGCTCGAGCTCGAGAACGGCTGCGCCGACACGAGCCCTGCCCCCAGCGCGTGCAGGTCGGGCCGGGTGAGCACCGCGGCGACGATGAAGGCGAGCTCGAAGAGGCCGAGCACGATCCCGACCAGCTCCACGCGCCGGTAGCCGCCGGTGACGACGAGCCCGACGAGCGCGGCGGCGGCCGGGATGACGGTTGCCGCAGCGGGCAGGCCGAACAGGCGGCCGATGCCCGCGACTCCGGCGAACTCGGTGACGAGGGCTCCGACCGCGCTGACGAGCAGCGTCCCGACGGAGACGAGGGCCCAGCCCGTGCCGAAGTGATCGCGGATCAGCTCGGCGTGCCCCTTCCCCGTCGCGATCCCGAGGCGCACGGTGAGCTCCATCACGAGGTAGAGCACCGGCACGAGGACGAGCTGGAGCAGCAGCAGCCGGTAGCCCCAGCGGGCGCCGGACTGGGCGGCGGTGACGATGCTGCCGGCGTCGGTGTCGGCGAGCATCACCATCAGCCCCGGACCGAGCGCGAGCAGCAGGACGGGGACAGGGCGGCGCCTGAGCTTCGCGCCGTGGGAGACGCCGCTCATCGGGCTTGCGTACCGACCGGTGCGCCGAACGCGCAGCCGGGGTCGGTCGCAAGCGGGTCGCCCGTCGCGGCGTACGCCCGGGCGCGGCTCCCGCCGCAGCGGTCGCGGAAGCTGCAGCCGCCGCAGCGGCCCTTCAGGAGTGCGGGGTCGCGGAGCGAGCGGAAGAGCGGATGCTCGCGGTAGACGCGGACGAGGTCGTCGGCGCGCACGTTGCCGGCCGCGACCGGGAGGAAGCCGCTCGGGCAGATCCCGCCGAGGTGGTCGAGGAAGAGGAAGCCGTTGCCGTCCGTGACCGCGCGCCCGGCCCGTCCGGCGGCCCGTGCGTCCGGCCGAGCCGCCGTCCCCTCGGCCTCCGCGCGCTGAGCGAGAACTCGGTGGTACTGCGGTGCTTCGGTCGTCTTGATCCCGAACGGCGTCCGCGCCTGGAGGTCGGCGGCCCATTCGAGCACCCGCTCGATCTCGCCGGCGGCGAGCGCCTGGGCGGCGCGTGCCCTGCCGACCGGGATCAGGAAGAAGAGCGCCCAGAGGGCGGCGCCCGTGCGCGCGACCGTCTCGGCGATCGCCGGCAGGTCGTCGACGGTCTCTCGGGAAACGGTCGTGTTGATCTGGAGCGGCAGGCCGAGGCTGCGCGCGTCGTCGACGATCCGCATCGTGAAGCGGTGCGAGCCCCGGACGCGGCGGAACGCGTCGTGGGCCTCCGGGGTGGATCCGTCGAGACTGACGGCGAGCCGGGCGAGGCCGGCGCCGTGGATCTCTTCCAGCCGTTGACGCGTGACGGCTGCGGTTCCGCTCGGCGTCATCGACACCGACAGCCCGCGCTCGACGCCGTGGCGGACGAGGTCGGCGACGTCGCGGCGGCGCAGCGGGTCGCCGCCGGTGAGGACGAACAGGGGCGGGCGCGGCCCGAACGCCGCGACCCGGTCGATCAGGCGGCGGCCTTCCTCCGTGGTCAGCTCGTCCGGGTGACGATGCGGGATCGCCTCGGCTCGGCAGTGCACACACGCGAGCGCGCAGGCGCGCGTGACCTCCCAGATGACGATGAACGGCGCCTCCGCGAACGGGCTCACCGGAGCGGGCGCGCCGGTCACGACGGTCCCGTCCGGTCGGGGAGCGCCTGCGGCCGCGGGGCGGGCGCCGGTCGCGGGTGGGCAAGCGTGCCCGCGGCTCCGTGGAGCGCAGCGAGGGCGGACAGGACGAGGAAGGCCCCACCCGCCCGGGCCGTTCCCGTCGTCCCGGTGAGGGTTCCGACGGCGAGCAGCTCGGTTCCGGCGGCGAACGCGACAGCTGCGGCGATCCAGCTGCGCCGTGCGTAGAACGCCGCCTGCTTGGGTCGCGGGCCGGGTGGCCACCAGGTCCAGGCGGAGAGGGCGAGGAGCTTGCCGACGTGGCCGAGCGTGATACCGGCGGCCCAGCCGAGCAGCAGCAGCAGCACGTAGGCCGACAGCGTCCGCGGTGAGGGCGAGCGCAGGAGGAGGGCGACTGCGAGCGCGGCGGCCTGGGCGAGGAAGACGACGCCGGCGAGGAAGTGCGCGATCGGTCCTTCCATCGCCTCCATGTGGCTGCGGTGGGCGGCACGGACGAGCACGACGACGAAGCGTCCGAGCACCGCGACGATCGTCGCGGTGCCGGCGGCGAGGAGAGCCTTCCGGTCGAGCGCGAAGCCGAGGATCGCGAGCCAGAGGCCCGCCGTGAGAACGATCTCCTCGATCGGCCGGCGGCGGACCGGCTCGGACGGGGCGAGGGCGAGCATCGGTGCGAGCGTGCGGCCGACGGCGACGATCAGGAGCGTGAGCCAGCCGAAGACGGCGAGATGGAGGTGGATGGCGATCAGCCGCTCGTGCGGGATCCCCAGCCAGGGGCGCCATTCGCGCACGAAGAGGAGCGAGCCGAGCAGGAAGGCGAGCAGCGCGTGGAGACCGGACGCCGCGACGCCGAAGCGGCTGGCGAGCAGCATCCGGTCGTGCGGAGCGCGGGCGACGAGCAGGCCGATCTCGAGGAGCAGGGAGAGAAGGCCGAGCCCGACGAGGGCCGCCGCGGTCCACGTGAGCTGCGGCTGATGGCGGGCGATGCCGACGGCGAGGAAGGGGCCGGCGCAGAGGCCGGCAAAGCCGATCCAGCAGCGGCGCGGGTCGCCGCTCGAGCGCAGCAGCGTCGGGAGGACGTGCAACGCGGCGCCGGCCACGGCGAGGGGCAGGAATCCGAGCGCGAGCAGGTGGACGGCGAGAAGCGTCGCGGGCGTGGCGACCCAGCCGCGGGCCAGGTCCGGCGCGGCCCTGAGCAGCGCCACGGATGCGAGAAGCCAGCAGGCGAGGCCCGCCACGAGGAACGAGGCGACGAGCGGGAACGGGGCCGGTGTGCCGACGCGGGAGCGGGTCACGAGTGCGGGGCGCCGGAGACGGCGCTCATCGGGCGGCCTCGGCTGGGCGGCGCGCGGGCGTCCGGGTGTGCGCGTGCAGCCGCGCATGGGCGGCGGTGGCGATCGTGGCCAGCAGGAAGAGGGTGATCGCGGCTGCGTTGAGCACGCCACCCCACTGGGCGGCCCGGTAGTCGCCGGCGAGATCGCCCGCCACGCGGAGTGCGAGCCCGGCGTGGAGGAGGGTGAGGTGGACGTAGAAGCCGCGGCGGAACGGCATCGCGAGGCCGAGCACGCCGGGGAAGATCACCGGGGCGTGGCCGAAGATCATCGAGAAGACGAAGCCGAGGAAGATCGCGTGGAGCTCCGCGTCGTGGGCGGCGCCGGCGAGGACGGCGCCGTGGCGGAGCCAGAGCACGCCGCCGACGCCGAGCCAGGCGTAGCCGGGCAGGAGCGCGAGCGCGACGAAGCGTGGCAGGCCCCGGCGGCGGACCGTGGAGCGGGCGATGTCGTAGCGCGCGAGCCAGAGTGCGTAGCCGAGCAGCGCCGCCCCGGCGATCCGGATCCCGGCACCGGCGTCGGCGGCGCTCGTCGCCACCCCGGCGAGGAACAGCGCGGTGAGGCCGACGAAGGCGGCGCGACCGTAACCGGTCAGCCGACCGAGGGCGGCGAGCTCGAGCCGCTCGCCGACGATCGTCAGGACGAGGAAGCCGACCCACCAGGGCACGACCTGGACGAGCGGGTCGCCGTGCAGCCAGAGCGCGTTACCGGCGACCCAGAGCAGCACGCCGAGCGCGAGCGTTGCGGCGGAGAGGGTCGCGTGCGCCCGCAGGATGACGGCGAAGAGGGCCACGAGCACGCAGCCGGCGAGCAGCAGCACGAGCTCGCCGACGCCCTGGCGCACGCCGGCGAAGAGCAGTGCGGAGCCGGCGACCGTGCCGGCGGGGGCGAGGTAGCCCCACGGGCGGCGAAGGGCGACGGCGCGCTCGAGCGAGATGACCGTGCCGAGAAAGCCGAAGACCATCAGCGGCCCGTGCAGCTCGATCAGGTTCGCCTGCCCCCGCGGCAGGCTCCAGCCGAACCGCAGGAGCCCCGCCCAGACGCCGAAGAAGAGCGAGGTGAGCCCGAGCCCGAGCAGTGGGAAGCGGAGTCGGGCCACCGTCTGGATCGAGTTGCCGTCGCGAGCGGCCATGTTTTACACTATAGACATGAGTTTTTTAAGCCGGAGCGAGAACCGTGCTGGGTGACGACGAGATCCGCGCTGCGCTCTCGACCGTCGAGGACCCCGAGCTCGGGCTGGACATCGTCTCGCTCGGGCTCGTCTACGGGGTCGAGGCGACCGCGGGGCGCGTGCGCGTGATCTACTCGCTGACCTCCATGGGCTGCCCGATGGGGCCGATGATCGACCGTGAGATCCGCGACGTCCTCGGCGGGCTCGAGGGCGTCGAGTCCGTCGAGACCGAGCTCGTGTTCGATCCGCCGTGGTCGCCGGAGACGATGAGCGACGACGCGAAGTTCCTGCTCGGGGTGTACGGCTAGATTGCGGCCGTGAGCGAGGACGCAGAGCAGTCGCGGCTCCGCCACCGGGCGCTCGCCGATCCCAGCCGCGTCCGGATCCTCGCGGAGCTCGTCGACGACGGAGCGCTCGACGCACGTGAGCTGGCCTCCCGGGTGGGGCTGCACGTGAACACCGTGCGCGTCCATCTGGCCGCGCTCGCCGACGCAGGCCTCGTCGCGTCCGAGACGCTGCCGCCGCAGGGGCGCGGCCGCCCGCGGCTCGTCTACCACGCGACTGCGGCCGAGCCCGAGGAGGGGCGGCGCTATCGGCTCCTGGCGGAGATCCTGACCGCGCTCGTCGCCCGCTTCGGATCGGAGGCGATCGGGCAGCTGGAGGAGATCGGGGAGGCGTGGGGGCACTACATGGTCGACTCGCCGCCGCCGTATGCGATCCTCCCCGACGAGCAGGCGGTCGACCGGCTCGTCGCCCTCCTGGCCGAGGTCGGCTTCCAGCCCGAGCTCGAGGAGACCACGCGCGGCAGGCGCATCCTGATGCGGCCCTGCCCGTTCCTCGAGCTCGCCCGGCGTCATCAGGACGTCGTCTGCCCGATCCACCTCGGCCTGATCCGCGGCGCGCTCGCCGAGCTCGGCGCGACCACGACCGCGACCAGGCTGGAGCCGTTCGTGCAGCCCGATCTGTGCGTCGCACAGCTCGCGGCACGCTGAGCCCGTTCTAGGGCCGGCCGATCCGGACGCGCCAGACCTCGGGGCCCTGCTCGAGGTAGTCCCAGCCGAACGCGCCCGTGTACTCGGCCTCGAACTGGTACCAGAGCGGCTTCGGGTCGTGGTCGTTGACGAGCACGAAGTCCTGGCCCGGGTGCAGGGCGTGGTAGGCGTCGAAGATCAGCTCGTGCCGGCGTGCGGGCGGCTCGCTGCGCACGTCGAGGATCGTGTCGGCGTTCGTGGACATCGGATCTCCTTCTGCTAGTGGGTCTTGCGGGGTTGGACGGTCAGGTAGTGGAGGGTCGCGTTGAGGCGCCGCGCGGCTCCCGGCGCCGTCTCCTTCAGCAGCCACCAGCCCTCGGCGGCGAGCCGGCACGCTGCGTCGGTCTCGCCCGCCTCGCCGAGCGCCCGCACGCTGCGGTCGAGCAGTCGCCCGAGCCGGTCGAGCTTCTCGTCGGCGGCCGCGCTCGGCGGTGCCCCTCGATCGCCGATCGCGTCCGTCACCGCAGCCTCCTCTCAGCCTGGATCAGGCGGCCAGGCGGCTGCGGATGCGGGGGAAGAGGACGTTGTTCTCCTCGTGGATGTGCTGGTGGAGGTCGCGCTCGAGCGCGTGGAGGCCGGCGAGCAGCGTCCGGTGCGTGCTGCACCGGGCGCCGTCGATCTCGTAGCCGCCGGCGAGGTCGCGGAGCTCGATCAGCGTGTCGCCGACGTCGGCGTGGTCGTGCTCGAGCTCGTCCAGCAGCAGCTGCCGGTCGAGCTCTCCGTCGCCGTCCTCGAGCGTGCGGCAGGCCGGGAACAGCACCTGCTCTTCCCGCTCGAGGTGGTCGAGCAGGTCGCGGGCGAGCTCGTCGAAGACGCGGGCGAGGACGGAGAGGTGCGGATCGTCGGCGCCGTGGACGCGCACGACGG
>DATFMW010000063.1:0-2158 GCA_035266765.1 Gaiellaceae bacterium
CCGAGCTGCTACGCGCCTGGGAGCGGCGCTACGGCCTGCTGCAACCGATCCGCTCCACCGGCGGCTTCCGGCTCTACACCGTGGAGGACGTCGAGCGGGTGGCGAGGATGCGCCGGAACCTCGACGCCGGGCTCTCGGCGGCGGAGGCGGCGCAGGCGGCGATCGGGGAGACCCGGCCGCTCGACGCGCTCCGCGGCGACACCGTGGCCCGCCTCCTCACCGCGGTCCGCGACTACAACGGGGCGGGCGTGCACGCCGTGCTCGACCAGAGCCTGGCGGCGTTCAGTCTCGAGACCGTGCTCCGCGACCTGATCCTGCCGGCCCTGACCCGTGTGGGCGCCGAGTGGGAGCAGGGCACGCTCTCGGTCAGCCAGGAGCACTTCGCGAGCAACATCATTCGAGGCCGGCTCCTCGCGCTCGCCCGGCTCTGGGGCCGCGGCACGGGACCGCTCGCGCTGCTCGCGTGCGCGCCCGGCGAGACACACGACATCAGTCTCGTCGCGTTCGGCCTCGTCCTGCGCACGCACGGCTGGCGCGTGCTCTTTTTCGGCGCCAACACGCCGATCGCAACCGTGATCCAGGCCGTCGAGGCGACCGAGCCGGCGCTCGCCGTGGTCACGAGCTTCGACCCGGCGCTCCTCGAGCAGGAGACCGATTCGCTCGGGCAGCTCGCCGAGCGCGTGCCCCTGGCCCTGGCGGGCCCCGGCGCCTCCGACGAGCTCTGCGCACGTCTCGGCGTCGCGCGGCTCGACGGCGACCTCGTCGCCGCGGCGAACGAGGTGGCCGCCGGCCCGCTCTCGCCGCCCCGGCCGCGGTAGGAGCTCCGCCTACCGCCGCGAGAAGCGGTAGTGCGAGACGAGCCACTCGCGGCCGCCGCGATAGCCCCAGAGCTCGGCGCAGGCGAGGAAGAAGACCCGCCAGTTGCTCGCCCAGGCGCGACCGCGACCGGCACCGTACGCCTCCTCGAGCACCCGCTCGACCGCCGGGCGGTTCGCGTCGAGCTGCTCGAGCCACGCCTCCGCCGTCCGGGCGTAGTGGAGGCCCGAGACGCGCCACCGCCCCTCGAGCACGAGGTCGTGCTGGAAACGAGGAAGCAGGTCGTCGGAGGGCATCGTCCCGGCGGTGAAGAACCGCCGCGCCATCCAGCCGTCCTCGTAGGGATACGCGAAACGGCGGTGGGAGAAGACGTGGCAGAAGAAGCGGCCGTCGGGCTCGAGCCACGAGGCGATCCGGGCGAACAGCGCCTCGTAGTTGCGCATGTGCTCGAGCATCTCGATCGAGAGGATGCGGTCGAAGCGGGCGTCGAGCTCGAGCACGTTCGCGTCGGCCGTCACGACCTCGACGTTCGGCAGCCGCCGCGACTCGATCAGCTCTCGCTGCGCGTGGGAGTTCGAGACGGCGACGATCCGCGACCTCGGGTACCGCTCGGCGAGCCAGCCGGTCAGCGATCCCCAGCCGCAGCCGAGGTCGAGCAGCGTCATCCCGTCCGCGACGCCGGCCCGTTCGCAGGTGAGGGCGAGCATCGCCTCCTCCGCCTCGGCGAGCGTGCGGACGCCCGCCGGCCAGAGGCAGGCGCTGTACTTGAGCCGGGGCCCGAGGACGAGCCGGAAGAACCCGGGCGGCACCTCGTAGTGCTGCTCGTTCGGCCGCTCGACCTGCTCGGCGATCGCGGAGCCGCGCAGGCGCTCGACGAACGCCTGCCGAGCGCCGGCGCCGCGCCGCCGCTCACGGCGCAGGCGCGTCGCGCACGCGGCCCGGATCCCGGCGCGCAGGAGTGGGTCGGGCACGCGGCCCGATTCGATCAGGCGGTCGACGAGCGCCTCGGAAACCAGGGCACGAATGCGGACGTCTCCTGCTGGTAGCGGCGGTAGGCGTCGCCGCGGGAGCGCAGCGACGACTCCTCGGCGGCCGGGATGCCGGTGACGAAAAGGACGAGGTAGAGGATGAAGACGGGAGCGAGGAAGGCGAGCCATCCCCACGGCGCCGCGACGGCGATCAGCGCGTAGGCGACCCAGGTCAGGGTCTGGAAGAAGTAGTTCGGATGGCGGGAGTAGCGCCAGAGCCCGAAGCGCATGACGCCGCCGCGGTTCGCGGGGTCGGCGCGGAACGCGGCGAGCTGCCGGTCGGCAGTCGCCTCGAGCGCGACCGCGGCGAGCCA
>DATFMW010000064.1:0-2502 GCA_035266765.1 Gaiellaceae bacterium
ACCTGGGCCGGGCGACCGACCTCCGCCACCTTCCGGTCGTGAAGCTGTCGCAGCCGCTCGCGCGCCGCCGGATTCGCCTGGAGCCAGGTACCGAATCCAGTCAGGATCGCGGGCGGGCGGTCGGACACGACCTGGACACCGTGGACGATCTCCGGGCGCATGTCGTCCTCGATGCCGTCGAGGTGATGGAGGAGGATCTCGAGCAGGCGATCCCGGGTCACTTCCTCCAAAGCGAACTCGCCGCGGAGCTGGAACTCCTTGATCCGCGACCAGGCCCAGATCTCGTCGAGCTCTTCGTACTCGACCTCGCTGAAGAGATTCGGCTCAGCCACGGTCTTCCGGCGGAAGAAGCCGTTCCGCTCGGGCTTGCCGCAGTAGAGGACGAGGAACGGCGGAGCGGTCGCGAAGTCCTCGCTTCGCGCGTACTCCATCAGTTGGCGCTTCGCACGCTCCCACTCGGCTGCGGAGTCCAGCGCGTCGTAGCGCTTCAGCTCGCAGAGCACGAGCGGCGAGTTCCCGATCAGATACAGGCCGTCGTACCGGCCCGTCGCCCTGCGCGAGCGGAGACGGCGCGTCGCGAGCGACCGCTGCTCGACGAAGTACTCGCCGTCCGCCTGGCTGCTCGTCCGGGGCGGGAAGCCGAAGGCCTGCATGTCCGGCTCGAAGAGCGTGGAGTGGACGTCGGCCTCGCTGAAGCCCCGCTTCTGGGACTCGGGAACGTCGCTGCTCGGCAGCTCGATCGGGCTCACGCGCCACCGCCCTCAAGCGAAGCAGCAAAATGGAGACGGGATCGTGCCGTCATCCTGGCGATTCTCTCAGCCGTGTCGGAGGCCGGCCTTCGCGCCGGCCCTCGCCGCCTCCGGGACGGGTGGCGTGCCGGCGCCACTACACTCGGCGCAGGGATGGCATTGCGCGTCGCCCTCGTCACGCCCTTCGCCTGGTCGCAGCCGCACGACGTCAACGAGCACGTCGACGGTCTCGCCCGGGCGCTGCGCCGCCGCGGTCACTCGGCGACCGTGCTCGCCCCCTCGAACCGGGCGCGTGACCTCGCCGACGGGCGCCGCGCGCTCCTCGTCGGCGCCGACGAGGAGCTGATCGCGCTCGGGCCGGCGGTGCCGATCTCGCGCAGCAGCCGCATCGGCGTCCCGGTCGGGGTGCGCGCAAATCTCGCCGTCGCGCTCGCCCAGGGGCACTACGACGTCGTGCACGGCTTCGAGCCCGCGCTGCCGAGCCTCTCGTACCTCGCGTTGCGCGACTCCGGAGCGCTCACCGTCGCGACGTTCTTCTCGCCGGAGCGGCTCTCGTATCCACCGGGGCGCGCGCAGCGCGAGCGGCTGCTCGCCCGCGTCGACGCGCTCCTCGCCACGGGCGAGGGGATCGCCGAGGCCGCGGCGCTCCGCTTCCCGGGCCAGTACGAGATCGTCCCGCACGGCGTCGACCTGGAGCTCTTCCGCCCGGCAGAGAAGCGGCGCCGCGTCGTGCTCGAGTGGCGCCAGGCCGAGCGGCCGCTGCTGCGCGCGCTCGTCCGCGAGCTCGTCGAGCAGCCCGCGTGGGAGCTCGTCCTGCTGCGCACGAGGCCGCTCGGCGCACGGCCGCCGCAGTCGCGCCGCCTGCGCGGCCGCGTCCACGTCCGCACCGCGCTCGACGGCCCGGCGCGCGCGGAGGTGCTGCGCCACGCAGCCGTGTTCGTGCCGGCCGCCGAGGGTCTGCCGCGGGTGGTCGCCGAGGCCCGCGCGGCCGGCGTCGCGGTGGCCGACCCGCCCGGGCGGACGGTCCAGCCGGAGCTCGCGATCGCCGAGGCGGCCCGCCTGATCGAGGACGACGGCTACCGCTCCCGCCGCGCCGACGAGTCGCTCGCGGCCGCGGACGGCGAGGGCGTCGAGGCGCTCGCCGACCGCGTCGAGGAGGTCTACGAGCGGATCGCACACCGCCGGCGCGGAGCCGTGCGCCGACCGCCGCGCGTCGAGGACCGCGAGTGGATCGTCGCCGACCTCCACATGCACACCGGCTGGTCGCACGACTGCTCGACGGAGGTCGACGAGCTGCTCGACCACGCCGAAGCGCAGGGTCTCGGCGCGATCGCCGTCACCGACCACAACGCGCTCGGCGGCGCGCTCGAGGCGGTCGAGCGGGCCCGCGACCGGAACCTCGTCGTCATTCCCGGCGAGGAGGTGAAGACGGACGAGCAGGGCGAGGTGATCGGCCTGTTTCTGCAGGAGGAGATCCCACGCGGCCTGACCTTCGCGGACACGGTCGCGGCGATCCGCGCGCAGGGCGGGCTCGTCTACATGCCGCATCCGTTCGACCGGATGCACGCGATCCCCGACCCGGCGACCCTGCACCGCCACCTCGCGGAGATCGACGTCTTCGAGGTCTACAACGCGCGCCTTCTCTTCGAGGGCTACAACGACGAGGCGCTCCGGTTCGCCCGCAAGTACAACCTCACCGCGGGCGCCGGCTCCGACGCGCACGTCCTACCGGGAGTCGGCACGGGAGCCGTCC
>DATFMW010000065.1:0-4070 GCA_035266765.1 Gaiellaceae bacterium
GACCTCTCGGACTCGCCTGCGATCGGCGGCATCCTCGTCAACTCGCGCGACATCAGCGAGAGCCGGCGGGCCGAACGCGAGCTCGCCGGCGCGGAGCTCCGCTACCGGACGCTCGTCGAGCGGCTGCCGCTCGTCACCTACGTCAACGACGTCCAGGCGGACGTGCCGCCGCTCTACGTCAGTCCCCAGATCGAGGACCTGCTCGGCTACCCGGTCGAGGCGTGGCTCTCCGATCCGGGGTTCGCGACGTCCGTGATCCACCCCGAGGATCTGCCGAGGATGTCCGAGCTCTTCGACGAGGGGCGGCACCGCGACTCGACGCAGGGCGAGTACCGGATGATCGCCGCCGACGGCAGCATCGTGTGGCTGCTCGACCGCATGGTCACCGTGCGCGACGAGGACGGCCGGCCGGCCGCGATCCAGGGATTCCTCGTCGACATCACCGAGCAGAAGCGCCTCCAGGAGGAGCTGCGGCACGTCCAGCGGATGGAGGCGATCGGGCTGCTCGCCGGCGGGGTTGCGCACGATTTCAACAACCTCCTCACCGCGATCTCCGGCTATACCGAGCTCGCGCTCGCGCACGCCGCCGACCCGGAGCACTTCGTGCGCGACCTCGAGGAGGTGCGCGGCGCTGCAGACCGCGCCGCCGACCTCACGCGCCAGCTGCTCGCGTTCGGCCGCCGCCAGGCGCTCGAGCAGCACGTCGTCGACCTGAACGAGGTGGTCAACGAGACGTACCAGCTTCTGGCCCGGCTGCTCGGCGAGGACGTTGCCGTCGACCTCCGCCTCGATCCCGAGCTCGGCGCCGTCCACTGCGACCCGGGCCAGATCGCGCAGGTGCTTGTGAACCTCGCCGTCAACGGCCGCGACGCGATGCCCGGTGGAGGGACGATCACGATCGCGACCCGGAACGTCATGCTCGCACGGCGGAACGGCGAGGTGCCGGCCGGCGACTACGTCGTCCTCTCGGTGACCGATACGGGGCACGGCATCCCGGAGGAGATCCGCGACCGGTTGTTCGAGCCCTTCTTCACGACGAAGGAGGTCGGTCGCGGCACCGGCCTCGGGCTCGCGATGGTCTACGGGATCGTCGACCAGACCGGCGGCTACGTCAGCGTCAGCAGCGATTCCGGACGTGGGGCAGAATTCGCCGTGATGCTTCCGCGGAGCTACGCCACGCCGGGCGAGCGGGCGGACTCGCGCGTCGAGCCGCCGAGCGGCTCGGAGACGGTGCTCCTCGTCGAGGACGAGGCGATCGTCCGGAACCTGACCGCCGAGATGCTCGAGCGGCAGGGGTACCGCGTGGTCGCGGCTGCGACGCCGCGGGAAGCACTCGACGTGTCCGAGCCCTGGGACCTCCTGCTCTCTGACGTCGTCATGCCGGGCATGAGCGGGCCGGAGCTCGCCGACCGGCTCGTCGAGCGCCACCCTGACGCGCGCATTCTCTTCACCTCGGGCTATTCCGGCGACGCGGTCGCCGACCGGGGAGCGCTCCCCGGGGCGCTGCTCGAGAAGCCGTTCACGATGGAGCAGCTCTCCGCGAAGGTGCGCGAGGCGCTCGACGCGGTGGTCGCCGGTACCTGACGCCTGCCCGGCCGGCCTGTCTCTAGACTGGCCTCGTGGACGTCATCTCCTTCGCCCGGGGCGTTCCGGCGCCCGAGTGCCTGGCAGTCGACGAGCTCGCCGACTGCGCCCGCACCGCGCTCGAGCGCGACGGGAAGCGGATCCTCCTCTACGGTCCCGGCGGCGGCTACGGGCCGCTGCGCGAGTGGATCGCGGAGAGCCACGGCGTCGAGCCGGGCCGCGTCGTGCTCACGAGCGGCTCGCTCCAGGGGTTCGTCTTTCTCGCCGAGCACCTCGTCCGCCCCGGCACGCGCGTGCTCGTCGAGGCGCCGACGTACGACCGGCCGCTGAAGATTCTCAGCCGCCTCGGCGCCGAGATCGTCCCGCTCGAGATGGACGACGAGGGGCTCGTGCCGGAGGCGCTCGAGCGCGCCGTCGGCGAGGGCAGCGCGCCCGCGTTCCTCTACACGATCGCGACCTTCCAGAACCCGAGCGGCAGGACGATGTCCGAGGAGCGCCGCCGCCGGGTGGTCGAGATCGCCCGCGAGCGGAACCTGCTCGTGCTCGAGGACGACCCGTACGGGCTCGTCCGCTACGAAGGAACCGCTCCGCCGCTCCTCTTCGACCTCGATCGTGCCGCGGGCGGTGGGGGCGAGCACGTCGCCTATGCGTCGTCGTTCTCGAAGACGATCGCGCCGGGCCTCCGCGTCGGCTACTTTGTCCTGCCGGCCGACCTCGCGACGCAGATCGAGGCGCTCGCGGTCTCGACGTACATCTCGCCGCCGTTCCTGACGCAGGCGACCATCCACGAGTTCCTTCGCCGCGGCACGTTCGAGCCGAACCTCGCCCGCGTCAACGGCCTCCTCAAGGCGCGCCGCGATGCGCTGCTCGAGGCGCTCGAGCGGGAGCTGCCGGAGGACGCGACCTTCACGCGCCCGGAGGGCGGCTACTTCGTCTGGGTGGACGTGCCCTCCGGCCCGGACACGGCCGACCTGCTGCCGCGCGCCGAGGCGGCCGGCGTCACGTTCGTCAAGGGTGCCGACTTCTTCGTCGGCGGCCGCGAGGGCTCGCAGTCGATGCGGCTCGCCTTCAGCTACGTCTCGCCCGAGGAGATCACCGAGGGCATCTCGCGTCTCGCGCCGCTCCTGCGGACGTCGGCACCGGCGTCTCTGTAGCCGCGCCGGCCCGCCGGCGGGAACACACGCCCTCCGCCGGCGGCTAGGCCGATGCCTGCGCGGCGCCGACCGGCTCGAACGGGCGAGGCACCAGGCGGGGCTGCGGCGGCGGGGCCAGGCGGCCGACGGCGTAGGCGCGGAAGGTGGGGCAGACCGTCTCGCCGGGAAGGGCGCAGAGGCCCGCGCGACGGAAATAGCAATCACTACAGGTTGCTTCGATTCGTTTGCTCATTCGTCCAGAGGCTCGGTGTCGGGGCAATGTCTTACGGGTTGCGATCATAGGCCCGACGAGGTCGCGAGAACGTGTTGTCGTTGACGAAAACTGACGAATTTCCGGCAGTTCTGAAACGGCCGAAAGCCCGCTTCGTCACGGCTTCGGAGGCAGTGTTGCCAGGACGTGCAACGCCTGGGGAAAACTCTTCACAGGGACGATTCGGAGCCCGTGCGCGTAGCGTCGAGCCTCCTGCGCGTTTTCCCCAGCCGGGACGAGGAAGATGTCCGCCTTTGCCTCGCGCACGCCGATCGTCTTCTGCTTGACGCCTCCGATCGGGGCGACGGTGCCGTCGAGCTCCATCTGCCCGGTGGCCGCGACGCGGTAGCCGTGGTCGACGTTTCGGCCGAGCTCCTCCATCACTTCGAGCGCGAACGCGAGGCCGGCCGAGGGGCCGCCGATGTTGCCCGCGTCGATCGTGACCTTGAGCGGCAGGTCGATGCGCGCCGACTGGCTCGGGCTGAATCCGACGATCGCCCGTTTTTCGCTGACCGGGTCGGCGATCGTCTGGACGGAGACGGTGAGCCTCCGCGTGCCGCGCCGGACGCCGAGCACCACGGTCGCGCCGACCTTCACGTCGGCGAGGACCGACCGGAGCTTCGCGATCGTCGGAGTGGACGTCCCGTCGACCGAGACGATCACGTCGGTCGGCTCGAGCTTCCCGACCGCGTTCGAGCCGAGCTCGACGACGCTCACGATCACGCCGTTCGGCTTCGCGACGACGTGGTAGCCGAGCCGGCGCAGCGCGACGGCTGCGGCCACTCGCTGGGACGTCGACATCTCGCGCAGGTCGGCCTGGCGGACCGCCTGGTCGCTGACCCCGGGCGGGACGATCAGGTTCGCGGGCACGAGCGTCGAGCCGGAGCGGATGGACGGGAACAGCGACTCGAGCATGCTCGCGCGCCGCTCGAAGACGTCGACGAAGTAGATGCCGCCCGGCCCCTTGGGATCGTGGCCGCCCTGCACCTCGACGAGCGGCGCCACGGGGTGCGCCCGGTCGGGGAGCAGCAGGTAGTCGCCGGAGGGCCAGAGGTAGAGCGCGATCAGCGTGGCGAGCAGCA